>DATFXZ010000083.1:0-24323 GCA_035315305.1 Terriglobia bacterium
CAACGCAACGAAGTCTTGAGGCATCAATTGGTGCGGAGGCGCCACGGCGTTCGGATCCCGCAGTGCCTGCGAGGTCACCCAATTCTGGCAATAGGAGCAGTGAAAGTCGCATCCGAGCATGCCAAAGCTCATTGCAAGAGATCCCGGCAATGCATGGAAGAACGGTTTCTTTTCCACCGGATCGAGTTGAAGTGCGCCGATATAACCGTGAGGTACGAGCAGCTTACCTCCGCGATTGAATCGGACCCGGCAGATGCCGTCGAGTCCGTCGAAGATGACGCAGCGGTGTCCGCAAGCAAAGCAGCGCAGCCTTCCGTTTTCGAGGCGCTCGTATAGCCGGCCTTCGACGGTGAAGGTTTCAAGAACATTCTTCAGTGTGGACGTTCCGGCAGTCATAAAATCTGTTTCCCGAACGCAGAGAGGATCAGTTCCATTCCGAAATGTGCAGTTTTGTTTTGCACGTCGAGAATCGGGTTGATTTCCGTGATTTCGAACGAAACCATCTTCTTGGTATCTGCAATCATCTCCATGGCAAGGTGCGCTTCACGATAGTCGGCACCGCCGCGAACGGGAGTTGCCACTCCAGGAGATTCATATGGGTCGAGGAAGTCGGCGTCAAGCGTTACAGCGAAGCCGTCGGTATTCCTGCTGACGATCGATACGGCTTCGTCCATGACTGCCCCGATCCCGCGACGATCGATCTCCTTCATCGTGAACACGCGGATGCCGGATTTCTTCACGAGCTCGCGCTCTTGCGGGTCCACCTCCCGTATTCCGATCTGGACTGCGTGTTCCGGCAGGATTTTCGGCGAGAAGCCAAAGATATGGGTGAGCTCAACAGGACCATATCCCATGATCGCTGCCATAGGCATTCCGTGCACGTTTCCGCTCGGCGAAATGTCCGGAGTATTAAAATCGGCGTGTGCATCGAACCATATGAGTCCGATCTTTTTTCCGGACCTGCGAAAACACTCCGAGACTCCCGAAACAGTACCTACCGCGATGGAATGATCACCCCCGAGCACGAGAGGTGTCCGTCCTTCCAGACGAATTTGTAAGACGAGATTCGCAAGCTGTGTGCAGGCATCGGCGATTTCCTTGAGGTATTTGGCCTTGGGATCACCGAAATGGCGCGTTTCCGGAATGATGACATCGAGATCACCCATATCGTGGACATCATGACCAAGCGCCTGAAGTCGTTCGTTCAAGTCGGCATAGCGGAGCGCGGAGGGCCCCATATCCACACCACGGCGGTCTGCACCGAGGTCCATCGGCACGCCAACAATTGAGATTTTTTGCATATAACCCTATTGTAGCCGGGTGGGGTCATCCATGGACTATAGCGAGCGTACAAAGATCTCTCGAATCCTGATTGACGATGCCGTTGCTGCCGGCACGAACGTCATTATCTTGGGCTGGGTCAGGACTGTTCGCAGCTCGAAAGACGTTGCCTTTATCGAGGTCAACGATGGTTCGTCTCTGAAGAATATTCAGGGCGTAATACAGCATCCAGAATCGTTTCCAGTCCTGGAGCAAATAGCCACCGGCGCCTCGGTCAGGCTCGAAGGAACTCTTGTTGCGTCGGCAGGGAAGGGCCAGAAATATGAGGTGGCAGTTTCACGAATCGACCTGCGAGGTCCTGCGGATGAAAGCTACCTGCTGCAGAAGAAGCGCCACTCGATGGAATTCCTGCGCGAGATCGCCCATCTGCGACCCCGCACCAACACATTCGGGGCTGTGAATCGCATCCGATCCAAAGTGGCGTATGCCATACATTCCTATTTCCAGGAACGCGGCTTCTATTACATTCACACGCCCATCATTTCTACATCCGACGCCGAAGGCGCCGGAAACTTGTTCCACGTCTCGAGTTTTGATTTCGAACAGATTCCAAAGAAAGAAGGACACGTTGACTGGGATTCCGACTTCTTTGCAACCGAATCCTATTTAACTGTTTCCGGCCAGCTCGAGGCGGAGTTGCTCGCGATGGCCCTGGGTGATGTGTACACGTTCGGTCCGACCTTCAGGGCGGAAAACTCGAACACTAGCCGCCATGCAGCGGAATTCTGGATGATCGAGCCTGAGATGGCTTGGGCAGAATTAGAAGACAACATGGACTTGGCCGAAGATTTTCTCAAGTTCCTCTTTAAGTATGCGCTCGAAAGATGTACAGATGAAATGGATTTTTTCGGGCAATGGATTGACAAGGAGGTCCGTGGAACGCTCGAAGGCGTCGCAGGTTCGAAGTTCGAAAGAATACCTTATACCGAAGCGATATCCATCTTGGAGAAGTCTGAGGAGGGCTTTCAATATCCCGTAAGCTGGGGCCTTGATCTGCAATCGGAACACGAACGGTTCCTGACCGAAAAGGTGTTCAAAAAACCCGTCATCCTTTATGACTATCCCGCAAAGATCAAAGCGTTCTACATGCGAATGAATGACGACGGCAAAACCGTTCGCGCAATGGATGTCCTGGTTCCGAAAGTCGGAGAAATTATCGGAGGCAGCCAGCGCGAGGAACGGCAGGATGTTTTGTTACGACGAATGCAGGAGATGGGGATTCGCAATATTGAAAAGTATCAGTGGTATTTCGACATTCGCAAGTATGGAACTGTGCCACATTCAGGCTTCGGACTGGGTTTTGAACGCGCATTGATGTACATCACGGGAATGTCGAATATCCGCGACGTGATTCCATTCCCCAGGGTTCCAAGGTGGGCGAAGTTTTAAAAGAATTGAGCCGCGGATGACGCGGATGGAAATTTTTAGGTGCCTCCATCCGTCTCATCCGCGGCTTGAATATTTTAGACGGTATTCTTCAATCGAATTCTCCGCTTCGTCCCATAGATCCTGGAGCTTGCTTTTCACCTCAGCTCCTTTGGACAGCTCCTCGCCCCGCGCCTCAAACGTCAAACCACCTTTGTAATTTGCGACGACTAATTTTTCGACAAGAGCAGGCCAGTCCAGAGTGCCCTCGAAGGGCCAGAGGTGTTCGTCTTTTTCGCCACGATTATCGTGAACGTGTGTGGCGCGAACGTGATCGAACTCAGGAGCGGCGCCCTGCAGATGCGCGTGACCCGTGTCGTAACAAATGCCGACATTGGGAAGCTCGGAAACAGTCCTAAATTCCTTGATACGGTCTAGGGTCGAGATCTCGTTTGGAATGTTTTCGATCATTACTTCAACCCCGGCAAAAGCCCGAATCTCGGCCACCGCCGCATACGCGTAGTCGAACGCGACAGGGCTGAATTTATCTCGCGGATTGCCAAGGTGCAGTACGACATACGAAAGGTGGACGTGGTCCGCCAACTCGAGCGAACGCTTGATCTCATCCAGCGCAGCTTCACGGTGACGCCGCTCGGGTTCTACAACGGAGATCCAGATCCGCTGCGCAGGGCCGACATTCTCGATGAAAGGCAAGTGAAGTGATGGGGAGGGAAGGGCATTGTCGCGGAACCAGCGGCCTATACCGCGCAGCAGGCTGCGGTTGTGAAAATCCAGATGAGGGCGGTTACAGAACAGTTCGAAATCTTCATATCCCGCTCGACGAATCGATTCCAGCAGGTCCACGGTTACCGGTTGTCCGCGATAAATCTGAGTCGAAATCCCAAACCGCATGGAAGCATTCTAAGCGACCACCCCTTCGTCCAGCGACCGGTGCTATCATTGTCAACCATGTTTTTCCGATTTTTGACGGCTGTTCTTCTTACGGCGCTGCTTGCGGCTTCGGTTTCCGCGCAGGCCACCAATGTTCAAATCCAGCCGGATCTGCGACTGTTCACCATGATGGCGGCTCTGAATGCTGCCGGCTTCGACGTGGAGTTTGCATCTCAGTATCATCCAGTTCGCGACACGGTGAGAAAGTACGCCAAGGAAGTTGACCCGGACCTCGTTGCCCGCTTGAAGGCTTTCTACAATTCCCGCAAAGGTTCTCAGACTGACGAGGCTCAACTTCCGAAGTACGTTTCATTGGCGGTCAATGTAACGGACGCGCCGTCATTTAAACCTGTTACCCGCGAAGAAGCACTTCCGCCGGATGCGCGGTCGGTTATCGGATTCCTGGATTTGATGCGCGAATTCTATGACAAGGCGCATCTTTCCCAGCACTGGACTGAGGTGCGTCCAGAGTATGAGCGCGCCATCACGCGAGTTGCGCCCGTGGTACGGGACGCGATCGTTCGCGCGGATGCCTATATGCGCGTTCCCCTTGGCGGATTTGCAGCGCGGAGCATGGCCATCTACTTGGAATTGGCGGCGCCGATCAACACGGTCAATGTGCGCAGCAATCAGGACAGCTATTTTGTCGTCATGGGGGATTCTTCAAACCCTCGGGTTGACGATATCCGCCACGCGTATCTGCATTTCCAACTCGATAACTTGGTCACAAGGAACGTCAGCCGAATCCAGAATTCGGCGCAGCTGTTAAACCTCATTAAGAAAGCGGAAGGAGTCGATCCGGCGTATACGTCGGAATTCCACGTCATGACAACGGAATCGTTGATCCGCGCACTTGAACTGCGGATGGATCGCGTGCCTTCGGGTCGGGCGAAAGAAGCAGTCGACGGCTTCTATCGATCAGGCTTGCTGCTTGCCCCTTACTTTTACACCGCCCTTGAAGAGTACGAAAACGAGGATGTTGGACTACGCGACACTTTTCCAACCATGGCGCGCAACGTCCAGCTGAAGACCGAACAAGCCCGATTTCAGGACACGTTTTCTAAAATTGTGTTGCCCCAGAAAACTGTCGCACGGCCTGAGGTGCCGCAGCTTCCTCCCGACCCACCTCCGGATCCGGTCCTAGATTTGTTGAAAGAAGCTGAAACCGCGTTTAACTCGGGGGATATGTCGAAGGCGCAAACAACATTCGCAAAGGTTCTTTCCGATTTTGATCAAAACAACGGAGCTGCGATGTATGGGCTCGGTCTGATTGCCAGCAAGAAGGGCGACAGCGAAGAAGCCCAGCAGTATTTCGAGCGTGCCGTCCGTACTGATACTGCCGAACCAGGCATGAAGGTTTGGGCTTACATCTATCTGGCGCGCATCTTTGATCTGGAATGCAACCGGGCCCGTGCGGTTGAGTATTATCAGCAAGCCATCAAAATGGGCGACGACACGCGAAACGCTCAGGCCTCAGCTCATGACGGGATTCAGAAACCCTACGGCGACGGCTGCAAATAATTCGGGAACGGCTGCGTAAATTCCGTAATTACCAAGGAAGTCTGTGGTCGTAACTAGGGAATTTACGCAACCGTTCCCGAATTATTTGCCTACCGCAGGGACTTCTCTAAACGATCGAGCACACTCATTGCAGGTAGGACCTGGGCGACACTGGAATTGGGTTCCCGCTTTTGCTGGATCGCGGATATGAATTCGCGGTCCTGTAGTTCGATTCCGTCCATCGATACGTCAACTTTCGATACATCTACCGGTTTCTCGTATCCATCGACCAATTCATCATATCGCGCAAGGTACGTTCCGTTATCACAGATGTAGCGGAACCAGGTGCCGAGCGGACCGTTATTATTGAACGAGAGGGCGAGCGTGCAGACAGGTCCGGATGGGACCTGCATTTGGACGCTCATATCCATCGCGATCTTCAGTTCGGGATGGATTGGACCCTGCAGGGCACTGACCTCGGAGGGCACTTCTCCTGTTTGGTAGATGAACAGGTCTACGGTGTGGCAGGCGTGGTGCCATAGCAAATGATCAGTCCAGCTGCGAGGCTTGCCCTCGGCATTCATATTCGTCCGGCGGAAAAAGAAGGTTTGCACGACGAGATGCTGTAGTTTGAGTTCACCTGCCTTGATCTTCTTGTGAATCCACTGATGGCTCGGGTTGAATCGACGCGTATGTCCGCCCATTGCAACGACACCGGTTTCTTTTTGCATTGCGAGAATTTTTTCAGCGTCGGCAAGCGAATCAGCGATGGGAATCTCAATCTCCACGTGTTTGCCCGCACGCATGCACTTCACAGCCTGCTCGGCGTGAACTTGTGTCGGGGATGTCAGAATGACGGCTTCAAGGCCGGGGCGAGCAAGCGCCTCATCGAAATTCGTTGTCCAGTGCGGGATCTTGTATTTTTCAGCAGCAGCCTTTGTGGTCTCCGCCGTTCTGCCGTAAATTGTCACGACTTCCGCGTCTTTAATGCGGACCAGGCCATCCAAATGTTTTTTTGCAAATGCGCCCTGCCCAACCATGCAAATCTTCATTTGCGTTCCCTCCTATGAAATGACGAATGTATGAAGGTCTTTATGGTAGCGCGAAATTCGCACGAAGGCGTCTGCAAGTTGTTATAGAATCCGGTACTTCACCATCAATCTAAGGAGACTTTTGAAATGATTAGAAAGGGACATGCATGTTTGGCGCTCCTTTCCGTCCTGACGGTGAGCCTTTCGATGTTTGGTCAAGGGCGTAGGAATCAACAGCAGCAACAACAGGATGTACCCCAGACTCAACAAGGGGTCGGGCCCGCACCACAAAGTAAAGACGAAGCCGATGCTTTCACTGCCTTGCAGCGAGAGCAGGCACCGGACAAAAAAGTCGAACTCGCCGAGGCATTCGTTGCCAAATATCCAAACTCCGACTTCGTTCAATATGCGCACATGTTTCGACTGACCGGCTATAGTCAGCTGAACAAGCCCAAGGAGACTATTGCAGCGGCGCAGCAGGCAATCGATACGACCGTCAAGTTCGGCGAGAAGCTGGTGGCTAAGGCGGATGCGGACGCGAAACTCTCGGACAAGGACAAAGAGGCCGCCAAAAAGAAAGATAAAAACGCTGTCTTTCTCGACAAGAATTCTCCTCAGTTTCAGACGTTCATGCAGCAGGCTGAACAGCGCATCCTTGCCTTCTATCAAAGTATTATCCAGTCGTATCAGCAGTTGAATGATGCGCCGAAAATGCTGGAATGGGGCGAGAAAGCCCTCGGGTTTAAGCCCGACGACATCAATACGCTCGTTATGCTCTCCAATGTCATGGCCGAGCGCCCGCCGGCTAACGAAGCAGAAAAAGCGACTCAGATGAAGCGGGCCGAAGAGCTGGCAAACCAAGCCATAGAGGCACTGCCCGGATTCCTTTCCAGTCAGGAGGCCACGAATCTTCCCGCTTCTGCGAAAGCCGATCTCACCTCGCAGACGCACTACACGTTAGGTCTGATCTACTTGCATCAGAAAAAGCTTGGTCCAGCCCAGCAGGAGTTGCTCACTGCTCTTAAATCGAAGCCCAACGACCCTATCGCTTACTATCGTTTGGGAATTGCTTACGTACAGGACATGAAGAACGATCAAGCCATGGAAGCGCTGGGAAAGTCGGTTTTCCTCAAGGGCGTATCTGAACAAGGCGCCCGCGATGTCCTGAAGCAACTCTGGGTGAACAAGAACAAGTCCGAACAGGGCCTGGAGGACTACATCAAGACCGCCGGGGCGAAGATCGGCCAGTAGCCGGCTGAAGACTGCGTAGTAGAATAAAGGTTGGTAAGCGAGGTAACTCCAGGACGGTTGCCTAAATACCTAAATTCAAAGTTCTGGAATGAATTTAGGTATTTAGGCAACCGTCCCGGAATTACCCCCTTACCAACTTTGCATTTATGAGTTCTATTCACGATCTTGAAGCCGATCTCGGATATACCTTCACGGACATCCAACTGCTGAAGCAGGCGGTAACGCATAGCTCACACGCGAACGAGAGGAACACGGGAGAGCGAGACAACGAACAGCTCGAGTTCCTCGGTGACTCGGTCCTGGGATTTCTGGTCAGCGACTATCTCTTCCGAGCTCATCCAAGTCTGACAGAGGGACAGCTTTCAAAATTGAAGGGCTTCTTTGTAAGTTCTGCGAATCTTGTGAAGTACGCCGAAAAGGTCCGTTTGGGCATCTACTTGCAACTGGGAAGGGGCGAGGAAAAGACCGGCGGGCGCATGAAGCAGGCTTTGCTGGTGGATGCTCTGGAAGCGATTCTCGGCGCGATCTATATTGATGGCGGAGTTGATCAAGCCCGTCGGGTAATGTTGAGGTTCTTGGAGCCTCAGATGGAAGATGTCGGAGAATCGGAACGCCAATTGACGGATTTCAAAACGGAGCTTCAAGAACAATTGCAGGCCGGCCATCTGGGACACGCTGAATATGTCGTTGCCAGCGAAGAGGGGCCGGATCACCAGAAGCTCTTTACGGTAGACGTTATGATTGACGGCCAATGTATGGCTCGTGGAGCGGGCCTGACAAAGAAAGCGGCAGAGCAGGCTGCCGCACGGCATGCTCTAGAACGGTTTTGGGCGAGCCAGGAAAACCCATCTGAGGTGCTGACAAAAAATGGTTGAGGTCGCTTTTAAAAAATCGACGGCGCGTGAATATTTCGAGTCGCTGGTTATCACCGTCATTCTTGCGTTGTTCGGAACGACGTTCATCGTTCAAGCATTCAAAATCCCCACTCCTTCGATGGAAGACAATCTTCTCGTCGGCGACCATCTGCTCGTGAACAAATTTGCCTTCGGCGCTCGCGGATCTGTCTTCGACAAGATTCTGCCTCTGAAAGACATCAAACGCGGGGATGTGATCGTCTTCAAGTACCCGAAAGATCTCACGAAGCATTACGTGAAGCGGGCAATCGGGCTGCCTGGGGATCGGATCAGGATTGTCGACAGACAAGTGTTCGTGAATGGCGTTGCATTGAACGAGCCCTACAAAATCCATAAGGCTCCGCCAGGTTCATATGATCGTTTTGGCGACTTCTTTCCTCCCAAGCCGCATTATGGTCGAGTCGCTTCTCATGGTGCTGACGAGGATCCCTTTTGGTACGAAGAGTACACCAAAGATGATGAAATCGTCGTCCCGCCAAACCACTACTTTGCGATGGGCGATAACCGTGATAACAGCGCGGACAGCCGTTATTGGGGATTCGTTCCACGCGAATTCATTGTGGGGAAGGCGTTAATCATCTATTGGTCTTATGAGACGGATTCTGATGAATACCGTCGAACCGACGTTGTGGATCGCGTCCAACAAATCACCGACCTCTTCACGAATTTCTTCACGAAGACTCGTTGGTCCCGATCGTTCAAAATCATTAGGTAAACATGAAGAAAATTGCTTCAGTCGGCGTCGCTGGTCTGTTAGTGATCGCCATTGCAGGTGTCATTGTCTTCGGCACTATTGCAGCGAAAGAGGAGCCGCGGAAAAAGACACAGGCATCTGAGAAGGCTGCAAAATCTCTACAGCAAAAGATCGATGCGATCCAGAACGCCGAGGAGGATCCGAAACACAAGCCTGGATCCACCCGCGTTGAGGTCTCTGACGTAGAACTGGAATCCTATCTCCTGTACTCCTTGAAGGAAGACATTCCTGCACAAATCGATTCGGCTGACGTTCAACTTGCGCAGGACACCGTGGCCCTGGACACTCAAATTACGTTCTCTTCAAACGCGACGGGTAATCCTGTCGTCGATGCCCTGGTCGGCGGTACGCACAATCTATTTGTTAAAGGAAAACTGGTTGCGCGAGAACACCGAGGGAAGTTTGACCTTCTCGAAGTTCGAGTCGATGGCATTCCCGTGCCTAATCTGCTGATTCAAAGCTTGATGAAGAGATACGTTCAGCCGAAATATCCTGACGTGGATCTGAATGAGCCCTTCGATATGCCTTGGGGAATTCAAGAGTTGAAGCTGGAACAAGACAAAGCCATTGTCATTTATTAGACTCTTCACCCGCTCGAGGGATGTCACCACAAAGACACAGATCACTCTGATTTGGCGGCTCGGAAAATGTAATTGATGTTGGACCTTTCCTCCGCCTTCAGGTCGAAGTTGAACCGGTAAAGCCGCTCCTTCAAATCGTCCAAATAAAAATAACCGAATTTGAGTAACCGGTCAGCCATACGAATCCAAAGCGGTGGTTTACGCGGACCCAACGTGGTTTGACAGACGAAGTCGCCGTGCGTTTTCAGAACCCGGGCGATCTCGCCGACGGCTTGGTCCTGGTCTCGGAATAATTGCAATGCGCCACAGCATGTGACTGCATCGAAAGAGTCCGCTTTAAAAGGCAAGGACAGAGCGCTCCCGCGCATGTAATAGACATTTTGCAGCCGTTCCTTCTCAGTCAGCTTCACAGCCCGCTCGAGCATTTGAGGAGAAAGATCGAAACCAACCACGACGGACTCCGGCGCGAGCCGGGCGATGCGGCGCGTAAAGTTCCCTGGGCCGCAGGCTAAATCCAGAATCATTCCATGTCGGCGTTGGATTAGCGACGAAATGCGGTCTACATCTTTGGGGAAGGAATGTTTGCTCGCGATGAAGTATCCCAGTGGCCTCCACAAACCCTCATACACTGCGACGATCGGGGGAAATTGCATCAGGTGCTGAATCGGCGGGACGGGTTCCGGATCGCCAGGATGAAGGTCCAGGTAACCGTTACGTACTGGAAAAACCGTCGTGCAGTTTCGACACGTCAATCGTCCCGGACTACCAAAGAGATGACTAAAATGATTTGAAGAAATCCAAATGGGATCGCTTGCTCCGCAGATGGCACACTGGAACGCAGCAAAAACCTCGGGTAATTGCTCTGACATTATCCGCTTCCCCGGCCTTTCTCACGAATTTGAACAACCTGATTTGCTATGGACGTTCGGCTTAAGAAGCCAAATAGTTGAATCTTAATGGATGCCGAAGACTAATTCAAAGCAGATGGATCGACGAGCTGTTGTTTCTGACGTTTTTCACTGCGGTAGTAAGTTCGGCCGAATGCCTTGCGGATTCGGAAATACGGCTTCAGCCGCGCCATCGTATTCTCCATTCCACGATTGACGTGCTGCCGCATCGCTTCGGCTGCCTCTTGGGGATTGCCGGCGATCAAGACTTCGACGAGATCCTGATGCCGTCGCACGGGAGTTTGGGTTGAACTGGGCCGCGCAACGCAAAACCAGGTCGAAGCGAGCGCGTGAGTCTTCTCAATCGCCATACTGAGAGCAGGGCAGCGTGCCCCTTCGGCGATTCGCCTATGCAGCTTTTCATGTGCCGGTAAATAGAGCGGCTGTTCTGACACGGATAGTGCGTCAACCCGCGCTGCAAGTCGTTGCACCTCGTTCCGATCCTCGTCGGTTGCAACCGTAGCGAACAACATGGCTGCCTGAACCTCCAGGGCTTCGCGAACGACATAGTGCCCACGAACGTCTTCCCGAGATGGTATGCGAACGCGCGTTCCCGCCCGAGGGCGGCTCTCCAATAGTCCTTCAAATTCCAGGCGCAAGAGTGCCTCGGATACGGGCAAGAAACTCATACCGAGTTCAGCCGCGACTTTGCGACGGGAAATAACCTGGCCCATCGGGAGCTGGCCACGAAGGATACGCTGCTTTACGAATTCGTAAGCTTCGGACGCAAGACTGGCGGGTGCTACAGGCTCTTTCATCAATAACTCCTCTCATATCGCGCAGTCCGTCTTCTTATCTGATTTTTCTTATGCGAACCCGCGTTCCGTGTGGCATATTCATACGTCGTTAACAGCCTGAACTGCCACCACGGCAGTGATTATGATATGACAGATTTTGTACCTGCCGTGAACGTTTCCTCACCACATTGCGCCCGCATCTGTAATATCAATGTCCGGAAGGAGCGGTGACTTATGAAGCCAACAGTCGTTCGAAAAGTGGTTCGTGCTGAATCGGAGGTTGTCAAAACGTTAGGTGATCTTGGTGTGGCCACCGTGCACGAAGCACAGACGCGGACGGGCCTGATGCGTCCGTATATGCGTCCGATATATCCGGCTGCAAAGGCCGCCGGGACCGCTATCACGATTTCCTGCCATCCAGGCGATAACCTGATGATCCATGCTTCGATCGAGTTTTGTCAGAAGGGCGACATCCTCGTTGTATCGACGACTTCAGAGTCCACAGACGGAATGTTCGGTGAACTCCTCGCGGAATCAGCGCGCGCGCACGGCGTCGTTGGTTTGGTTATCGATGCGGGAGTTCGAGACGTGAAAGATCTCACAGAAATGAACTTTCCTGTCTGGTCGAAAGCCGTTTCGGCGCAGGGGACGGTGAAAGCAACTGCAGGCTCAGTCAACGTGCCGATCATTTGTGCCGGCGCGTGGGTGCGTCCGGGTGACGTGATTGTTGCAGATGGCGATGGGGTGGTCGTAGTGAAACGTGAAACCGCCGCAGAGGTTGCCAGGCTTGCCAGCGAACGATTTGCTAAAGAGCAGAAGTCCCGCGAGCGTCTGAAGGCCGGCGAATTGGGCCTGGATTTCTACGGTCTTCGTGCCAAGCTCGCCGAACTCGGCGTGCGGTATGTCGACGAACTGGAGTAGAAATCTCGTCTGACGCGGTTGCACGGACGAGAATTAATTCGTGACATCCGCTAAACCCGCGCGTTCCATTACATATGAAAAACGAGATTGCAGTCGGTTTTGTTGGGTTTGGCGAGGCCGGTTCAAACATTGCTAAAGGGCTGAAATCCGCGGGGCTCATGCGGATTTTTGCTTTTGATATCGATCCGGATAGGGTTCACCACAATGCGCAGGAGATTGCGGTCCCGCTGGTCGAATCGAATCGGGAGCTCGCCGGCTCGGCTCAAATCATCTTTTCCACGGTCACCTGTGCTCGCGCCAAAGAAGCTGCGGAACAGACGGCGCCTTTTCTTAAAGCGGAACATCTTTACGCCGATTTGAATTCCGTGTCGCCCGCCCTCAAACAACAAATAGAGCAAGTCATCGCCCCAACTGGGGCAGGATTTGTGGAGGCTGCCGTAATGTCGCCCGTGCCGCCACACGGGCACCGCTCCCCAATGTTGCTCGGTGGCAAGGGGGCGCCGGCATTCGCAGAGTTGATGACGCGTTTCGGTATGCGGTTGGAGGTCGTCTCGGAAAGTGTTGGAACGGCGGCAGCGACGAAGATGTTTCGGAGCATCATCGTCAAGGGACTGGAGGCGCTGATGCTGGAGTGCATCCTTGCTGCCGGTCCTTATGGTGCCGATGAGCGCGTTTTCTCCTCGCTCAACGAAAGCTTCCCTGGAATCGACTGGCAGCGCCTCGCGAATTATATGCTCAGCCGTGTCGTCGTTCACGGTGAGCGCCGCGCACGGGAGATGGAAGAAGTCGCAGGAACGCTCGATGCGCTCGGTATCGAACCCATAATGGCCGTTGCCGCTGCACGGCGGCAGGACTGGTGCGCGAGGCTGGGTATTGCCCGACAATTCGGTCCTGAAGGACCGGCGACCTACCGCGATCTTCTTGAAGCAATCGCGTCTTGTACTCCATCGCACGAGTAGTGTATTTAACGTCGGGGGAATAAATGTCCAAATTCATCATCGGTCCTCATATGCGGCTGCAAGAATGGGTCGCCGAAGAGAAGGGTTACTTCAAAGAAGAAGGACTGGATTACGAGTTCATCGATTCCACGGGTTTTTCTCAACTGAGCGTCAAATCGGCCACTGAGCTGCCAAAGGATCAAATCAAAGGCGCATATCAAACCATTGAGCAGGGCCGGACCTGCGACATCAGTTCGGCTTGTCACTGGACCATTAACATGGCCGCTGCCGCTGGACATGGCCGATTGTGGGCGGGTGCATATTCTGTGCTTCCATGCGGCATCATGGTGCCACCAGAATCCAAGATCAAGAGGGCGGAAGATCTCGCAAACGTTCCCATTACCGTCGGGTTTCAGTCGGGCAGTCATTACTCGACGATTCAGGCGCTCGAACCCATTCTGAAACGGGAAGAAATCAAGGTCCATTTCGGCGGTTTGATCTTCCAGCGTCTGGAATTGTTGATCGACCGCGAAATCCCTGTTGCGACGCTGTTCGGCGCATGTATGTACTTTGCCGAACAACTGGGATTCAGAAAGATTCTCGATTGCACTTTTATGGTCGCCGCAATTGTGAAAGAAGCTGTCGATGAAAACGATGTCGAGAAGTTCTATCGCGCACTAAAACGCGCACAGGTCGACATTGACATGAACCATCAGAGATACACGCATTACTACAAACGCGAATTTCCCGAACGGTTTCACGACAGCATGGATACCCGCGTTTTCGGGCCGGGCGAGCGAATCGTCTTTGCCCCATATACGAAAGAGATGTACGACGAGACACAGGAATGGATCGAGTCGTGGAACATTTTTGAGGAAGGATTGAAAGGCAGAAAGAGCTACGAAGATTCCGTGGTTCAAGTGACGGGGTAATTCCGGAACTACCCCGAATTTACGCCACCGAATTTTCAGGAGGACCAATGGTAATTGACTCGCATGCACACGTGACCGCACCTGACGCATTGTATGTCTTCAAGGCCGGCATTTTGGCCCATCGTGGCGCACATGGCCGCGGCGGAGTAAACGTCACGGACGATGACATTATTAAAGCACATACCTCCCCGGTATTTGGCGGCTCTTCCCATTTGGAGCAGCTCAAAGAAGCCGGCACCGACATGCAAATCATTTCGCCTCGGCCGTATCAGATGATGACGAGTGAAAACGCCAAGCTCGTCCAATGGTTCACCGAAGAGACAAATAACATCATCGCGCAAACCGTTAAAATCTATCCTAAGGTCTTTCGTGGAGTGTGCGGGCTGCCGTTGACTCCGGGCGTCAGTCCGAAGGCGGTTTTGCCGTACCTGGAGCGGTGTGTCAAAGAGCAGGGCTTTGTCGGACTTCTTTTGAATCCCGATCCGGGTGAATGCTCGGGAGTCGAAACGCCGGCGTTAGGCGATCGGTTCTGGTATCCACTTTACGAGAAGATGTGTGAACTGGACATTACCGGCCACATTCATTCCACGGGCTGCCGATCCGAGCGACTGAGTTATTCGCTGCATTTCATCAATGAAGAAAGCATTGCTGTTGTTTCGTTGTTGAATTCGAACGTGTTTAACGACTTTCCGAGTTTGAAAATCATGGTCTCTCATGGCGGCGGCGCGATTCCATATCAGTACGCGCGCTTCGAAGCAGGTTCACTACGCCGCGGCGGTCCGAGGTTTTCGGATAAGATGCGGAACCTCTACTACGACACGGTTCTGTACTCGGCAGACGCGCTGACGCTGCTGTTCAAAACCGTCGGAGCCGACCGCTGCTTGTTCGGCACGGAGCGGCCGGGTGTCGGCACGGTAAAAGATCCGAAAACAGGGAAGTGGCTTGACGAGACGCGCCACATCATCGAAGGCTTCGAATTCCTGAGCGCTGCTGAAAAGAAGATGATCTTCGAAGACAACGCGAAAAAGCTCTTCAAGATTCAGGTGTAAGGAGGACGTCATGGTCAAGCGAATTGGTCTCACGCTGTTGATCGCAGCGATTCTCACTGTCCCGTCACTCATGCCGTCACTCACATTGGGGCAAGAACAACTGCAGAAAACTGCAATCAACTTCCCGACTCGAAGCGGAGCTTCGTGGCCGATGTTCATTGCTAAAGAGGGCGGTTACTACCAAAAGTACGGTCTCGATGTGAACCTCGTGTTTGGCGCCGGCACGGTCGGTGTTGCAATGATCTCGAGCGGTGAGGCGGCGATGACGAACTCGTCCATGGAACAGGCTCTCCAGGCATCTTCGCGCGACCCGAATTCGCTTGTGATGCTGGGAAGCACGCTGAATCGAGGCATGTTTGCGTTGATGGCTCCAAACAAGATCAATAACCCCAAGGAGCTAAAGGGCAAGCGCGTGGCTGTGAGCCAGATTGGCGATGCTCCTTATAACTACTCCGTAGCGCTGCTTGGAAAGTTCGGTCTCAAACCGCGAGATGTGCAGTGGGTGCCCGTCGGCACCGATGCCAATGCTCGAGCCGTCGCGTTGACGACCGGAAGGGCGGACGCCACGTTGCTGACCGCGCCTGCGTATTTCGCAATCGAGAAACAAGGTTACAAGACGATCGCGAATATGGCGGACTACAGCGACATCTACGCGTCTACGGTCTATCTCTTCGCACGAAAAACTGTCGCGGCTAATCCGAAGTTGCCGGAGGCAATTATCAAAGCCCACACGGAGGCGATAAAGCGCTTCTACGAGGACAAGGCTTTCGCGGTGAAGGCGTACATGGCCTACGACAAACAGAATTCGGCCGATGTCGAGCGCATCTATGACATGATCGCTAAATCCAACCAAGTCGAGCGCATTCCGTACGTCATGGGAGCAGCAATCAAATCGATAACGGATCAGGCGAATGCTGAAGCTGCGACGCAGTTGAAGGACTTCGATGCGCATAAGGTCGTCGATAACAGCGTGATCGACCGTCTGGTCAAGGAAGGATTTTTCGAAAAGATTTTCGGATCGGGCATTAAGAGCGAGCAGGAAAAGAAATCCAAGG
Source organism: Terriglobia bacterium (assembly GCA_035315305.1). GTDB lineage: Bacteria > Acidobacteriota > Terriglobia > 20CM-2-55-15 > 20CM-2-55-15 > 20CM-2-55-15. The sequence continues at coordinate 16,268 of DATFXZ010000083.1, forward strand.
CCGCCTTCAGGTAGAAGCCGGAGATTACAGGATTCAGCGGAATCTGGGTAATCCGCGGCTTGAATTCATGATTAAGTTACAGATCGATCACCTCACGAAACATTACTGGGTTGAACGCGAAGACCGGAACGTCCTCGCATTGTCCGATGTGTCCTTCTCAGTCGACGACGGCGAGTTCATGGGAATCGTCGGCCCAAGCGGTTGCGGGAAGACATCGATGCTCAACATTATTGCGGGTCTGCTTCCGTATGAGGAGGGCAACGTATCGATCGATGGCAAGCGTGTATCCGGTCCAGGGATTGACCGAGCAGTGGTTTTCCAGCATTCGAGCCTGTTGCCATGGCGGACCATTGCGGGGAATGTTCGCTACGGCATGGAGCTGCAAAAACGCTTTGGCGAAGCCACGATGAAGGAGCGCACGGATTACTTTATTAAGCTGGTCGGTCTTTCGGGCTTTGACCGTCACTATCCTTCTGAGCTTTCCGGCGGCATGCAGCAGCGCGTAAACCTTGCCAGAGCACTTGCAGCGGATCCAGTCGTGCTCCTCATGGACGAACCTTTCGCTGCGCTCGATGCTCAAACGCGGGAATTTATGCAAGCCGAGCTGTTGAAGATCTGGTCGAAAGCGAAAAAGACTGTCGTTTTCATTACGCATCAAATCAATGAGGCGATTTATTTGGCCGATCGCGTCGTGGTGATGAGTGCGCGTCCGGGACGTGTAAAGGAGATCTTCCGAGTGCCGTTCGGACGTCCGCGTGATCTAAGTCTCAAGCGAGATGCACGGTTCCTGGAACTCGAGGATTCGGTCTGGAAATTGATCGAAGAGGAATCCGACCGTCTGGGAATGGTCGCCGCGGTATGAAAACGGAAACGACGCTGACGCAAACGCATCTGGAGACCAAAGCGCCGGCTCGCCCACGGCAAAGCTTCTATCAAAAATACGAAGGCGCCATTCTAGGCGGCATTGCAGTGTTGATTGTCATCGGGATCTGGCAGGCAATATGGTCGTACACCGACTGGATCTCGCCGCTATTTTTCAGTGGGCCCTCGGCTATTGCGAAGGCGTTTTGGATTTCACTCACTCAGGGAAATCTCCTCGCGGATCTGGCATTCAGTGGTAAAAATTTCGCGATCGGATTCGGAATCGCTCTGGTTAGCGGTGTGGTAATCGGCGTCATTATCGGCTGGTACCGACGAATCCGCTTAATTTTTGATCCGTTCTTGAACGCGCTTTATGCAGCACCACGTATTGCGATGATGCCGCTCATCATCATCTGGTTCGGCATCGGTATGTGGTCGAAGGTGTTCATTGTTTTTCTATCCGCATTTTTCCCTATTTTGGTGAACACCGTGGCGGGTATTCGAAATATGGATCGGGATCTTCTTCGCGCGGCCCGCGCGTTCTGCGCGTCGGACTGGCAGATTTTCAAGACGCTGGCGATTCCGGGATCTGTGCCTTTTATTTTGACGGGCGTGCGTCAGGGTGTAGCGGTCGGGCTGATAGGCGTTGTCGTCGGCGAGATGCTGGGGTCGAGCGAGGGCGTCGGCTTTATGGTCGCTTACGGCGGCCAGACATTTCAGACCGACACTCTTTTTGTTGGCTTTGTGATCATTGCTTTTGCCGGCATCCTACTTACCTCGCTTGCGGAGCGTCTCGAGCGCCGCTTCTCGCGCTGGCGGCCGGAACGGTAAATCATCATGGCAGAAATTGTATTAGGGATCGGAACCTCGCATGGGCCCTTGCTTTCGACGCCGCCCGAGCAGTGGGACCTTCGAGCGAAGGCAGATCGAGCCAACAAGCAGCATTATTTCCGCGGAAAGACCTACGACTATGAGTCGCTGCTTAGCGAGAGGGCTCCCGGTTTCTCGAATGAGGTTCACCTTGAAATTCGCCGTGATCGGCATGCGCGGTGTCAGCAGGCGTTGGACGCAGTTGGGAAAAAGTTCAAGGACGTGGCGCCTGATGCGTTTGTGATCGTCGGAAACGATCAGCGCGAGATTTTCAGCGATGACCTCACTCCGGCAATCACTGTTTTTCGAGGGGAGCGGATCCAAAATATTCGTGACGATAAACCGGAAGTGAGTCCTGGATTGAAGATCGCCGAAGCAGGAAATTGTCCTCCGGAAGGGGCGACGTACCCGGGGGCGCAGAAGTTAGCCGATCACATCATCAAATCACTCGTTGACGACGACTTTGATTTGACCCAGGCCACAACACTTCCAAAAGATTCAGCGCGGCCTGGAATTCCACACGCATATGGTTTTGTTTACCACCGCATCCTCGCCGATATGCCGCCGCCGAGCGTACCCATCATCTTTAACGTGCACTACGAGCCCAACCGGCCCTCCGTCCGGCGTTGCCTCGCCCTCGGTCATGCGTTGCGGCGTGCGATCAACAATTGGAATGGCCATAAGCGAGTGGCGCTCGTAGCTTCCGGAGGCCTGACGCACTTCGTAATCGATGAGGAATTCGATCAAACTGTTTTGACTGCGATGGAGCGCGGTGACGAGGATGCCCTCGCGCGATTGCCGGAAAACTATTTCCGGGTCGGCACAGCCGAAATCAAGAACTGGCTGCCGGTCATCGCCGCGATGATTGCGGAACGCAAGCGTTTCCACAAAATCGACTACGTCCCTTGCTATCGCTCCGATGCCGGTACCGGAAACGCCATGGCATTTGTGTATTGGGAGTGAAAAGCACCGCGGACTCAAGATGGTGTAAGAGCGACCCCCTGCCGCCTACACGGAGGGGGAGAATAAAATTAATCTTCCCCTCGTGAGGGGGAGACGCGACCGAAGCGAGCGAAGGGGTCGCTCACACACCATCTCGAATTGGAGTTGCGCAACACGTCACCCATATGAATGACTTCACCACTCGTTTAAATCGGCTGGATTCTTGCGCTGTTTCCGACGCGATGGACAAACTCGGCCTCCGTGGAGTTGTGACGGGCATTCACCAGTATTCGACGCAACGCAGAATCGCCGGCCGTGTGATAACCGTGAAACTCGGCGCGGATGATGGCAGAACCACTGCCGCCAAACATCTCAGCACCACCGCGATCGAAATGGCGAATCCCGGAGACGTCATCGTCGTGGAGCAGCGGACCGGCATTGATGCGGCAGCGTGGGGAGGTAACCTCTCACTCGGCGCAAAGGTACGCGGTGTTGCAGGTGTAATCTGCGAAGGACCGGCGAGAGATATTGACGAGAGCCGGCAGCATGACTTTTCCGTATACGCTCGCGATCACACGTGCACGACAGCGCGTGGACGTCTGGTCGAGGTCGCAACGAACGAACCCATTACAGTCGGCATGATTCTCGTTTCTCCTGGCGACTATGTCCTCGCGGATGCAAGCGCGGTTGTATTCATTCGTGCGGCCGACATCGCGCGCGTACTCGATACGGCCGAGAAGATCGTCGAGAAAGAACGATTAATGGCTGATGCGATCCGCAGTGGAACACCCATCAGTCAGGTGATGGGCGCGGATTATGAAAGTATGCTCAAGAGCTAAAGGAACACATGGATCAGAACGTACAGCGCGCCTCGAAACTCGATACGACCGCGCTCAGCGATGCGCTTGACCGGCTTGGCATTCCCGGTCAATGCCTGGGTATCAAACCACTCGATTCCAGGTTTCGTTTGGCCGGCCGGGCCTTCACACTGCTTTACGGACCAGCCGGCGTACCACCCGGAACCGTCGGTGACTTCATCGATGATGTACCGGAGGGCAACGTGATCGTTATCGACAACGGCGGCCGCGAAAACGCGACGGTGTGGGGCGACATCCTGACGATGGTGGCGCATCGGCGCAATATCCCAGGCACCGTTATTGATGGCGCCTGCCGCGATACGAACCTCTCACGCGAAATCGGTTACCCCATATTTAGTCGCAGCTACTCCATGCGTACAGGTAAGGATCGCGTTCAACTGGAAGCCACCAACGGGCCTGTCAATATCGGTGATGCGCGCGTTCTGCCGGGAGACATTTTGCGCGGCGATGGCGACGGAGTGGTAGTGATTCCCCAAGCCCACGAAGATAAGCTTCTTTCCATCGCTGAAGAAATCGACGCTATCGAAGAAAAGATCCGTCAGGCCGTGCTGGAAGGGATGCGACTGACGGATGCGCGCAAGCAATACGGCTATCATCAACTTCAAACGAAAAAGCCGTAGCGCGGCTTGACGTATGATCGGACGAAATGCATTATGGACAAGCGAAATTTTGTCGAGTCGAGCGAATGCGCCGAGCGTGCTGGTTGATAAAAAACTGGGCGCCGCCATCGAGCGAAGCCTGACTCCATAACGATGAAGTATCAAGGAGGTTTTTGCGTGCGAAACCCACATCGGGTCCGGTTTCTTGTTTTAACGTGTGCGACGCTCTTCTTGCTTGTCGCGACGATGATCACGCTCGTGGCAGCTCAACAGCAAGGTCAGGCGAACGCTCCTGCTGCCGGCCAGGCAGGCGGCGAAGGCCGTGGTCGCGGTCGAGGTGCTCCGAATCCGCAGCTGAATCAACCCGCTCCGCGGCTGCCGGATGGAACAGTCAATCTAGGCAGGGTTCCGGGAGAGAAAGGTATTTGGAATCTCCCATACATCCAGAACATGGGCGACCGAAGTAGAGTGATCGGCGCTCCTCCGGCACCACCGCGTGGAGAGGGTGCGGCTCGTGGCGGTGGTGGGCGCGGTGGCGGCCAGATTGGCGGTGGCGAGGGCGCCGGCGGCGGTGGTCAACGCGGCGGCGCACCGACCGAACCGTGGGTCCCGTTTCAGCCTTGGGCAGCTGCTGTCTACAACTACAACTCACAAAATAATTCCAAGTACGATCCAGAAGGCTATTGCCTGCCTCCCGGTGGTCCCCGCCTGTACGCGACTCCTTACCCGATGGAGATTATTCAGCAGCCTGAACTGAAGCGCATCATCATGATCTTTGAGGGTGGTACACACGTCTGGCGGGAGATTTATATGGATGGCCGGCAGCATCCTCAGGCGGAAACGATCAAAGGTGAGACTTGGCTGGGGCACTCCGTGGGGCGTTGGGAGGGCGACACGCTGGTCGTTGATGTCGTTGGCTTCAACGAGGGAACCTGGCTCGATTACTACGGCCATCCTCACACGACTCAGATGCACATTACGGAGAAGTTTACGCGCCCAAACAAAGGCACGTTGCACTATGAAGCCACAATCGACGATCCGGGCGCTTATACGAAGCCATGGAGTGTCGCCTGGGACATTCCATGGAACGCGACTGCCGAGCTGCAGGAATACATCTGTCAGGAGAACAACAATTATTTCAACCGATTGACGGATGATTTCGGGCAACCGATCGTCGGGAAGTAACCAAAACCACAGAGGCACAGAGACACAAAAAAGGCCGCCATTGATCTTGATGGCGGCCTTTTTTGTGTCTCTGTGCCTCTGTGGTTTTGAACCTCCTAGTTCCGGGTAACCTTAAACTCCCCCTTCTGGTTACCAACGGTCCAGGTGCCGGTGATGAACTTGTTATACGCGCCGATATTCTGCAGCTTGCCGTCGACGACGTAGTGCACCATCTTTCCGGAAGAATCTTTCACGTCGGCTTCGAAGTGAAGCACCCACGGATCTATTGCCTTACTGACGGTATCGATTGGAGGTGACTGAAGCGACAGTTTCTGCAGAGTGGCGTTATCAGTGCCCGGATTCAACATACCCGACAGAGCTTTCCCATCCCAGTCAAAGTCGAGCAGAACTCGATTTTCTTCACCCTTCTTGAGCCACCACTCACCACTCCAGGAACCCTTGAGAGGATGTCCAAACTGCGCGATGAGAGGCAGCCCCATCATGAGCAGCGCAACGATGGAGAGGAGGCATACTATCCGTCTTTGCAGCATAATCTGAAACTCCTTTTGACTCAGTTCGGGCCACGATGACCCGGATTGCCGCGCGGCATCCGCGGCTCTAAAGTTAATCTTTTTTCAACCGATGCACACGGTCTTTACATTCGCAAACGACCGGATTCCCTGGGTCCAAAGCTCACGACCGAAGCCTGATGCTTTGACACCACCGAACGGAAGCCGCGAGTCGGAGCGAGTCATCGAGTTCACAAAGACCATTCCGGATTCGATCTGCGAAGCGACGCGATTGGCACGCTCGAGATTCGTGGTCCACACCGAGGAGCCCAATCCGAACCGGCTGTTGTTCGCCATTGCGATGGCTTCTGCTTCATCTTTTACGCGAATGACCGCGGCAACAGGACCGAACGTCTCTTCGTCAAAGGCAGCGACTCCGGGCTTAACGTTTGTCAGCACGGTAGGTGGATAATAAGCGCCAGGCTGATTAGGTACTGTGCCGCCTAGAACGACTTTCGCACCCGCCTGAACCGATCGTTCAACTTGATCATGCAATTCGTCGCGGAGGTCCTCGCGGGCCATCGGTCCAACCTGAGTTCCTTTGTCGAGAGGATCACCGACTTTCAGCGCTTTGATATGGTTCGTGAACTTCTCGAGGAACTGATCGTAAACTGCGTCGACTACGATGAATCGCTTGGCTGCAATGCAGGATTGGCCGACGTTTTGATTACGGGCCCATGCACCGACCTTCGCGGCCTCGTCGATATTCGCATCGTCCAGCACGATGTAAGGATCCGATCCGCCAAGCTCGAGCACGCATGGTTTCAATTCGGCACCGGCTGCCGCGGTAACGGCACGCCCTGCCTGTTCCGAACCGGTGAGAGTGACTGCAGAGACGACCGGGTGCCGAATGACATTAGGAACTTGACGCGCTGAGATTTTCAGAGTTCTAAACACGTTTTTCGGCAGACCTGCTCGGTCGAGCAGTTGTTCAAGAAGAACGGCACAGCCCATGACATTCGACGCGTGCTTCAGGACCATCGCATTCCCGGCCATCAGGACCGGAGCCACGCATCGAAGAACTTGCCAGAACGGAAAGTTCCAGGGCATGACGGCAAGCACTGTGCCCAGCGGCTGATATTGAATCCGGGCGCCGTCGAGCTTGAGTTTTTCATCCACGAGGAAAGACTCGCCGTGTTTGGCATAAAAGTCGAAATTACCGGCGCATTTTTCGACTTCCGCAAGACCTTGCTTGATCGGCTTGCCCATCTCCAGCGCCATGGTCTTCGCAATCTCGGCGGCTTCTTTTCGAAGCTGAGCTGCTATTGCTCGGAAATATTTCGCTCGGTCGGCGTACGACGTTGCTTGCCATTTTTTCTGAGCGATTCCAACGTCGCCAAGAATCGCCTCGACTTCAGTGTCGGTGTGACCTGCATAGGTCGCGACTTCCTCTCCAGTCGCTGGATTGATACTGACGAAGGATGTCGCGGACTCTTCTTGTGCGACAGCCACTTAGTATGCCTCCTCAAGAATATGTAAAAGTGCGTCCTGGTCGAATGGCACGGGACTGTTGTCCAGCAGCCGTTTGATGCCGGATGCAAGCTCGGCCATCTCGTTCAGTTGCTCGCGTTTCATGCCGATCGCGCCAAGGCCGCGGGGAATCTGAATGCTCTCACCCAGTCTCGCGACCAGTTCCGGGGCCTGCCCGGCTGCAGCGTCATCACTCACCCGCTCCAAGTTGGGATCGAGGCTTCGAGCAATGAATGCCAATTCCGGAACGCGTGCTTTGGAGATTGCTTTAAGAACGGCAGGCATCAGAACTGCATTGCCCAAGCCGTGCGAAGTATGTGTCGCTTCACCTACCGGATATTGTAACGCGTGAACGGCGGCGGTGCCGGCGCACGAGAATGCCATGCCCGCAAGCAGGCTTGCCTGCGCCATATTCTCTCGAGCTTGCCTGTTGGTGGGCTCTGTTACGGCTTTGTGAAGTGATTGCGCAATCAGTTGAATCGCCTGTTTGGCAAGGCTGTCTGACACCGGATTTTTCCCAACAAAGATTGCGCGCGGGGAACGATCTTCCGGAACTCTCGCACAGAAGGATTCGATAGCGTGGCTAAGCGCATCCATGCCGGAATGTGCAGTGACGTGCGGCGGGCACGAAACCGTCAGGGACGGATCGACCAATGCCCATTTCGGAATGATCCGACGCGTCGCGATCCCGACCTTCATAAAT
>DATFXZ010000084.1:0-14263 GCA_035315305.1 Terriglobia bacterium
CAGCGAGTCCCCAAATGTAAGGCCGGCCGATTCCGACCGCATTTGCGCCCAGCGCCAAAGCTTTGAACACATCCGTACCGCGACGAAATCCTCCATCGACCACTACCGGTATGCGTCCGCGAACAGCCTGAACGACTTCTGCGACCGATTCAATTGTTCCGCGCCCTGTTTCGGTGGCCCTCCCACCGTGATTGGAGACGACGATCCCATCGGCGCCGTGTTCGACGGCTTGCGCCGCATCTTCGCGGGTTTCCAGTCCCTTGATGACGACCTTCATCTTCGTCACATCCTTCAGGCGTTTGATGAAGTCCCACGTCAACGACGGGGATGTCAATCCGAGCCCCTGAGTGTTGATGCCCGCGAACATGGGTTTATTCGCATTAGTCCCGCCACCCACTCGAGGATTCGCCAGATTGCCCGTCGCATCCTCGTGGCAAGTGGCGCAATTGCGTGTGTCCGTCCGCTGCAATCGTGTCATGGTTTCCGTGTTTCTGCCGGACGGAAGATCCACCGTCACAGCAACGGCCGTGCAGCCGGCCGATTCCGCGCGCTTGACCAATTTCGTCGTGACATCAAAATTATCGGTTGTATAAAGCTGGTACCAGATGGGCCCCCCGCGTGCTTTAATCACGTCTTCCACGCCGCTGGACGTTTGCGTCGAGAGAATCTGCAGGTGACCCTTGGCCTGCGCTGCCCGGGCCGCGCCGACTTCGCCGTCGCGATGGAATGCCCGTTGGCTTCCGACCGGGCACAGAACGATCGGTGAGTCGAATTTGATTCCGAAAAGCTCCACCGACATGTCCAAACGACTCACATCGACGAACCGCTTTGTTCGCAATTGATAGCGGTTGAAACCTTCGCGATTGGCCTTCAGTGTCTCTTCACCATCAACTCCCGTCATCAGATAACCCCAATGCGCCGGCGGCACCACCTTCTGAGCAGCAGTCTGAAAATCGAATACGTCCAGCGCATCCGCCGCTTGCTCGACGAGACCTTGTTGAAACGCCTCAGCGATAGATGGAACGGCCGCCAGCAACGGACTAGCTGCGACGAATTGAAGAAATGCACGACGATCGGACATGAGACCTCCGGGATGACTGCGTTCGAAGAATGGCGTTTTATTAATCCAAAAACGTGGGGAAGAGCAAGGAAAGTTTAATCGATGGTGGAGTGTGGCAGCGGTCTTCGATACCGGTGACCGCCGCTACATTTCAGTGTTTTCGTCCGGAATGCCGCGGGTTCCGAGCAGTGCTGACCTGCGTGACCGCAACATTGGTTGCAACCTTCTCGTCGCTATTTTTCCACTGTATGGCCACTTCGGATCCTTCTTTGCCGAGTAGATTGGCTACCTCGCTGTTACTGATCTTGTCCCGTTTGGGTAAGTTGGTCTGCGGCTGATCCTCGAGTCCCGCCACGCTCGTGTCGTCATTGAACTTGAACGTTTGCACCATTCCGTTTTCGACGCGAACTGCGATTGTATTGCCGCGTGGATCGACTCGAAGCAACTCCCCCTTAATTTCGTCATCTGAATCCGCACTTCGCGGCTTGACTGGCGGTGCGGGAGCCGGTTTGTAGTTGTCGTCATCATTGCCCGCGTGGACACGTCGATCCTGGCAAGCGATGACCATAAATCCTGAGAGAAAACAGATTAAAGAAAAAACGGTGAAAGTCTTCATGAATACTTAACCTCTTGTTTGCGCCAGGGCTGCGGCATCAAGAAAATTTCGGCGCAGCCCACCTTGGCGCTGCAGACGGGGGTGGTCGCTCACACCGAGATCTGGCTCGTTAGCGACCACCCCGTCCGCTTCGCGGCCACCCCTCCTCACGTGGAGGGGAATAGGATCGCGCCTTTTACGGCCTCGCTTTTCCTCCCCCAAACCTTCCGTTTTTTTCGAGTCCCCTTGAAAAGGCGCCATCCTGCGCGAAGCCATGCGACGAAGCTTTAAGCGGGGTTCTTCGCCGATCCCCTGGGGCGGCACGACCAAAGCGCGTACACGTTGTAGTCGCCACCGAACAACAACGCCGGCTTCATCGGGTCTGATTCGACTCGATTCCCCGTCGTACCGCCCCTGCGTCCCACAACGCCCGGCGCCGCTCGCCACCGGCAGCCGCGCGTATGGAACGCTCCGGAACTCGTCCGATTGCACCATCAGCATAGGTAACGGCCGAGACTCCCCCGGATGTGTCGATATTGCGAGCACATTCAAAGAAGCGCCCGGCCGGTGTCCATCGAATTACCCCACTAGACGAGTCGCATATCGCTTTCCAAAGGAGAAAGTTGTGAATTTAGAAGGCTATAGATGTTTTTAGTTGGTGCCGGCACGGGGAAGAAATCCCGCGTTGAATCAAAACAGCCCCAACTGCGCAGGACCCGGCCGGCGGAAGGCATTAGCCGAGAGCGTGGGCCGTTTTGAATTCAGACTTGCCTTGCGGCAGGACATCTCAAACAATTCCGAAATGTGTTCCGCATATGCGCCGCTCCCCTGCATCCGTGTACGAAAGTTCGGATCATTCAAGCGGCCGCCTCGTATATCTCGAATACGATTCAGAATTTTTTCTTTTTGCAAGGGTCGATGTAACGAGAGCCACTCCTCGAACAGGGGCGCAACACCGTAAGGCAGGCGCAACGGAACATAACTCGCGGCAATCGCTCCTGCCTTCGCCACAGCCGAGAGAATTGCGGGCATTTCATGATCCGTGAGGCCAGGAATCACCGGCGCCACTAACGTTCCCACGGGAATCCCCGCGGCTGCGAGCGCTTCGATTGCGGCGAGACGGCGCACCGGCTGAGACGCTCGAGGCTCCAATTCTCGCGCTAGCTCCTGATCAAGTGACGTCACCGAAACGAAAACCAAAACGCCATCAACGCGTGCCAACTGGCCCAGTAGATCGACATCGCGGGTGACCAGTTCGTTCTTCGTAATAATCACCACAGGATTCCGAAATTCAACGAACACTTCCAGACAACGCCGGGTCAATCGCAGCCGTCGTTCAATCGGCTGGTAGGCATCGGTCACACCGCTGATCGCAATGACCTGAGGCTGCCATTTAGGCGAAGCGAGTTCCCGCCTGAGCAACTCCGGGGCATCCTCCTTCACGAGGATCTTCGTTTCGAAGTCGAGGCCGGCCGAAAAACCCAGATACTCGTGGTTCGGCCTGGCGAAGCAGTAGATACACCCATGTTCACAGCCGCGATATGGATTGATGCTGGCGTTGAATCCAACGTCCGGACTGTCGTTATAGGCGATGATGCTGCGCGTTTCATCCTTCAGGAAGACAGTGTGAACAGACGGATCTTCCGGCTCATCCCACTCGGATCGGTGATAGGAGGTCTTTTCGAATCTATTTATAGGATTGCTGGCCGCCCCACGGCCCCGCACCTTCTCTGTACTCACCGGCGTATTATAATTCCCCATCATGACGCAGGCGGAACATCTCTCGATAGTAGCTCGGGAGTTTCAGAGGCGGGGCTGGGCCTTGGGAACCAGCGGAAATTTCAGCGCGGTGATCGAGCGCGAGCCTCTTCGCATCGCGATAACGGCCAGTTCGCTCGATAAGAGCCGCCTGTCGCCCGAAGACATTCTGGAAATCGATGCCGGAGGTAAAGTAGTAACGTCTTCGCAAGGCAAGCCATCCGCCGAAACATTGCTGCATCTCGCGATCGTTCAGAATGTGGGCGCCGGTGCAGTCCTGCACACACATTCCGTGTGGAGTACGATTCTTTCCGACTATCACGTCGGGCAGGGAGGCTTCTTTATCGAAGGCTACGAAATGCTGAAGGGGCTCGAAGGGGTGAAGACCCATGAACATCGCGAGTGGCTGCCGATTGTCGAAAACAGTCAAAACATGGAAGCGCTTGCATCCGAAATCCGTGACCTGCTGGACACAAATGCGAACATTCATGGCTTCTTGATTCGGCGGCATGGGCTGTATACGTGGGGCAAGGATCTGACGGAAGCGACCCGTCATGTCGAGATTCTGGAATTCTTGTTGGAATCCGTCGGCAGAAGACAGATGATGGAGCCGCAATACTAGTAGGGAGGATTTATGGCGGTACTTCGAATTCCTGAGGAAAATCGGACCATTTCCGGCAGAGAAGCCGTCACTGACTACCTGGGCAGGATCGGCATTGAATATAACGTCTGGGAACCCTCGCATCCACTAAGCTCAGACGCAACGCAAGAAGAGATCCTCGACGCGTACTCCGTCGAAATCGAAAGGCTCAAGGCGGCGGGCGGATACGTTACGGCGGATGTGATCAACGTAAGTCCTCAGACCCCGAATTTGGATGCCATGCTTGCGAAATTCAGCCGTGAGCATTGGCATGACGAAGACGAGGTTCGCTTCATTGTCCAAGGCCGTGGGCTGTTTCATGTGAATCCAAAGACGTCGCCCGTGGTTGGCATCGAAGTGGAGCCAGGCGATTTGATTCGCGTTCCGCGAGGCACACTCCACTGGTTCGATCTCTGTTCCGACAGACAAATTCGGTGCATCCGTTTGTTCCAGGATGCTGCGGGCTGGACGCCGTGGTATACGGACAGCGGCGTCGATAAAAATTTCGAACCCGTCTGTCTCGGGCGCACGTTCGTGGCGTGATGCGAGGGATTCTCCTCGACATCGAAGGCACTACAACTCCGATCAAGTTCGTTTATGAGGTTCTCTTTCCCTTCGCTCGCGGGCGTGTGGCTGGGTACGTCGTCAATGCTGACCTTTCCGATCTTAGGCGCGAGTATGAAGCGGACAAGGGCAGCGGCGTTAATCCGCCCGGTTGGTCCACCGATCCCGTTCCCTACATTCATTGGCTGATGGATCAAGATCGCAAGTCGACCGCTCTAAAAAGAATTCAAGGGGAGATCTGGCGCGACGGCTATCGCGAAGGCGAATTACACGGCGAGGTCTTCGATGACGTGCCACCGTCACTTCAGAGATGGCACGATAAGGGAATCGATATTCGAATCTTTTCCTCCGGCAGTGTCCTTGCGCAACGCCTGCTCTTCTCTACGACCGTCGCAGGCGATCTCACGAAATTCCTGAATGGCTTTTTCGATACAACAACCGGTCCGAAGAACGACCCAGCAAGCTACCGTCAGATCGCAGGTGCATTCGATGTTCCTCCTCCGGAAATTCTCTTTCTCTCCGACGTAACACGCGAATTGGACGCCGCTCAGAGCGCGGGAATGCAGACGCTGTTATGTGTGCGGCCCGGAAATCACGTCCAACCGCCGCACGCGCACGGTGTGATCACAACATTCGCGGATGTAATCTGAACGGACCACTTCTGGCCGACGATGGATTCATGATGCGGCGCATATTGAGAATTAGTGCTGAGGGAGGTCTGAAATGAAAACCTTCAAAACGAAGACTTCTGCGTCCTATCATCCGCAACCTGTTTGGTGTCACCACTGCTGCATTCGTATCGCGCCTTACGACCTTAGAACGGTTTTTCGAGGGAAGGACTACCACCGCGATTGTTACGCGAAAGTATTGCACTCGACCGGCAAATCCGCGAAGAGCTAAACGGGCCAGCGGCTCTTTCTATTCGGCGTGCTGAACACTTTCGTCTGGAGCCGCTGCGCTTTCTCGAGATGCATCTCCAGTCTCGGCAGTGTGTCTTCCACGTACTTCTTCAGATCTTCGTTTTGTGCTGTTGACTGCTGATCGCGGAACATCTCGATAGTTTTCTGTTGTTGGCTGACTATCATGTTGACGAACTCGCGATCGAGTTCCCCGCCGGTCAGACTCCTCATCCGGCTGATGTCGTGTTGTAGTTCAACAGGTATTGACTTCGGCGGCGGTACATTCATGTCTTTCATCAGCTCCGAAAGATCCTCGAGCGCGCTCGTATGATCGCTTTTGATCATATTTGCGAAATCCTTGACCTCACCCGTGCTGGAGTTCTCAAGCGCGACCTGCGCCATGTTGATTTCCGCTAAATCGGCCCGGACCGCCTCCATCATGAAGTCCTGTTCGGATTGGGATAGCGATGTCGTTCGATCCTCGCGTGCCGCTTCAACACCATTTTCCCGATTGCAAGCGGTGAGGCCGAATACCCCCACGAACATCAATATGAGGCACACTATCGACACTGCACCTTTCGGTCTCATAAGCTGACTCCGTCGCTGCTTATCGATACAGAAGGAAAATGATCAGCAGAATTAGAATGATCAGGCCGATTGGTAAATACATAAAAACCCTCCTGATCACGTTAGCGCACATTGCCTGCCATGGCGGAACGCAGGTCTTTTCAACCACGTCCGAGATGTACCGGGGTTTGAACGCGGTAAAATTTCCGTATGCGGATCGTCACCTACAACATCCATAAAGGACGAGGTATCGATGGACGGACGTCGATCAAACGCATCGCAAATGTTCTCGCCAGTCTTAACGGCGATATCATCGCACTCCAGGAAGTCTTCGGAGATTGTGAATCCGCTGAAGGGCAAGTCGAGGCGCTCGCATCGGATCTGGGGCTCAAAGGCGCCTTTGGGTGTACAAGCCATCGGCGAGGACGGCCGTATGGGAATGCAATTCTCAGCCGGTGGCCGATTCTGAACTCGCACGACATGGACATCTCATGGTTGCACCGCGAGCGGCGGGGTTGCATTCGTGTCGATCTGAAAACCCCTCGCGGTACGTTGCACGTTTTCAACATCCACATGGGGACAAGTTATTTCGAGCGCAGGCATCAGGTAAGAAGTCTGCTATCCTCGAACCAATTCTACGAAGACCTTTCAGGGCCAAGAGTTCTCATCGGAGATTTCAACGAATGGATTAAGGGACTAACAACCCGCATGCTTTCGGAAAAGTTTGAGAGCTTGAATATGGAGTTGCATATACGAAGGCGGCGCAGCTATCCCGGTTTCCTGCCGATCATGCATCTCGATCACATTTACTTCGAGCGTCCGCTGCACATCGAAAAAGCGGAACTAGTGCGGACACGACTTTCAAAGATTGCCTCCGATCATCTTCCTCTGGTCGCAACGTTTGCCTGGGACGACGTCTAAAGACTTTGGCAGCGTACCGGTCAACGGCATGACCTGCCGGTAAAATATAGATATGAGCTTGAAAGAGCGATTGTACCGTTTTCGCTCGTTCTGGATATTCCCGACGATCGCGTTCGTCCTCCTCAGGCTTTCCATAGGGGCCGAACCGGGCCGCCGGCCTGGCGAATTGTTATGGCTTTTACCAGTCGGCGTGCTGCTTTGGACGCTGCTGGAGTACGCCCTTCATCGGTTCATCTTTCACATTCAAGTTCCGCTGCGCGATCCGCGGCTGCGGGATATCGTGAATGCGTCGCATCTGGCACATCACGCCTCGCCTAGAGATCAGAGCAAAGTCTTAGTGCGTCCGGGGTATGGCTTGGTTGTTTCGGCAATCTTGTATGGAGTTCTTTACTTGTCGACTCGAAGCGTGTTCTTGACGTCAGGTCTCGTCGTGGGAGTCTGGGCTGGTTTCCTCTACTACGAAGCCGTCCACTATCGCGTACATTTCAGCCTATCAGGATCTGGGTTTATTGCTCGGCAACGCCGAGCGCACTTCTACCATCACTTCACGAATAACAAGAGATGTTTCGGAGTGACCTCTCCTTTGTGGGATTACGTGTTTGGAACGACGTTGCCCCGCCAGCTAGTCGGACGTTCGGGCTCGATGTGAAGTCTTTTGAGCCATGAATGCTGCTTCCCGGGCTTCCTTTAATTGCTCTTCGAGCGCAGCGATTTGTTTCTTTGTGCGACGCCGTTCGCTTTCCCACTCTTCCAGCAAATCGCGGTGTTTGCGTTCCACTCGCGCTCGGACGCGGTTGGCTTCCTGAACTTTGGAATCACATTGGCTCTGCAACTCTGCCTGAACCTGTTTCCGCGCGACTTCCTGCGCCTCCGGAAGAGCCTCCTCGAGAATTTTAATGCGGGCATTCAGACGCTGGCGCTCGCTGGCAAGTTCACTCGTAACAAACTGAACCTCCTGCTCCAATCTGTCCCGCTCGAGATTGGCTTCCGCAAGTTTGGCTTCGAATTGAGCGCGCATTTCCTGGAAAACCTCGCTGCGCATCGAACTTTGATTGCGCTGCAGATCCATCTCGAGCCTCTTGATTGCGAGGTTGAGTTGCTCGCGCTCGAGTTCCCATTGGATCCTGGCGTCTTGAAATTCCCGCTCCCACCGCTCCCCAGTACTTCGTTCCCCTGGACCCGTAGGAAGCTTGCCCAATTTCTCGAGCACCGCGTGCCGGGCCGCTTCCCTTTTTTGATCGGTTGAAGCAGCTTTCTTGAGACGTTCGATTTCGTTTTGAAGCCTGCTGCGCTCGCGTTCCCACTGAAGCTGCGATTCTCTTTTGGCAGCAGTCACGTGCTCTTCGAGCTGTTCACGCGCCGCCACCGACATGCGGGCCGGATTGTTCGAGCGCTCCATCGCGTCCACAATACTTTTCTGCATTGACGAGATTTGCGCTTTCAAGTTGTTTCTTTCCGCTTCGGATCGTTGACGCGCCGAGGCCAGATCCTGTTCGAATTGTTCCTTCGCACGAAGGAGCGCCTTTATTTGAAAACGCAAGTCGGCCTGGAGATCATCAGAAAGTTGCTGACGTGCTGTTTCGCGTGCACGTTCGAAAGCTCCTGCCAATTCCTCGAGCTCCGCGTTCAGAGCACGGCGCTCGGTCCACCATTGGTCGCGAGCAGCCGCAAATTCTTCCTCGAGTCCCTCCAGCTGTTTCTTCAGTTCATTGAGATTGCTCTCGGCTCGAGCCTGAATCTCTTCGATTAACTGTTGTGTCTCGGACTCCGACCAGGCAACGGCATAAAGATCAATCGGCTCGTCCTTGCCTTTCAATTCTGCGCGTCCCATTTTCGCAAACGGCAAACGAGCAGCCCGCACGGCATCGAGCAAAGCATCCGTAATCAGGATCTGTTCGGTCTCCGCTTGGTGCTGAACATGCGCGGCTGCATTGACGACGTCGCCAAAAACATCGTTATCCTTCACGAGGCCCATGCCGTAATGAAGGCCGATACGAATATGGATTTGATCGATTTCTTCGTGGCCCTCTCGATCTTTTGCAAGAGCGCGCTGCATGCCGGCGGCAGCTCTGACCGCGGCTATGGGGTCGTCGAATTTTGCAAGAATCGAGTCGCCGATTGTTTTTACAACGGCGCCGCCTTCGGCTTCGATAACCGGAAAAAGGATGCTGTTATGGCGGGTGAGCATGGCCATGTATTCGACGTCGCCCTTCTTTTCGGCGTAGCTTGTCGATCCCTTGATGTCACTAAAAAGGATAGTTATCGGCGTGCGCAGTTTCGCGAGCCCTGCCCCGGCCCTCGCACCCGACTCCCACAATCGCGATAGCTTATCGTCGTCCATGGCAAAAACGCTGGGGGATTATAACAGCGTTACCGGAATTGAAGAGAGGCTAGATTGCCCGCTTGATCAAAGAATGAGATGGTGCCGGAATTCGCGCGGCCAAAGACCACAAACTCCATACTGTACCCCCCGCCCTCCGCAAAGTGAGGGATGAAAAGTTCAGCACTGCCGCCGGATGCAGACTCATTCAAAGGAGGAGTGGCTGTTACCAGAATCTCTCCACGTTCATTGGTGTGGCTTCGCAAACCACTAACGACAACGGGCGCGCTGGAGGTTACGTGAAGCACGCCTTGAAAGAATGGAGGCAAAGTGGAAAAAACCGGCAAATCATTCAGGAACACTGTGGTCTGGCCATTTCCTTCGATCGAAAGGTCCGTCCGGACTCCATTCGTCTCGAGCACCACTTGCACAGCTTCGCCTGATAGATTGGCGATTGCGACGCCGCTCCGAATAGCTGCACCAGCTTCGACATACGTTCGGAACGCAGTGTCTGAGGCGACCGCTGGTACACCGGCCTGTGTGATGGTCACGCCCTCGGACTTGAACGAAAGAATATTGAATGCGAGAACGGGAGATGAGATGCGAAGCGATCCACTTTGCATGTTTTCGTTTGAGCCTGGAGTTACGATTCGCGTCGAACCGTTTGGTCCGAGCGTGTACGGTGTCGTCTGCATGAGTTGTCCCGAACGGCTGATGAATTGAACGGCTCCGGCCACTGATGTGTCGGATGGATTCACCAGTAGGACCTGCGTGGTCCAGCCGCCGCCATCGGTGAAATAGGCAATGGTTGTGTTGTCCGGAGCCCTTGTCCCGATCTCCCATACCGGCAGCGTCGTCATCAGGAAATCACCGCGCTCGTTCGTGACACATCTCACCGCAACAACGGCGACCGGTAAAGAAGAGGTGAATGTAAACGTTCCGAACATCGAGTCTCTTCCGTTAAACGGCGATTGATTCAAAAATGCCGCGATTTGTTGCCTGGGTTGAATAGTAATCGCGCCGTTTCCGAAATCGGTTCCGTTTACGTCGTTAAAATGGAAAGAAACTGTAGTGGCTTCCGTGTTTGGATTTACCAGCGCGAAACCGGTGTTCACGTTGAGGCCCACCTCTGCGAAAACACGTCCGCCTGCGATCGCCCGTGAATCAGGAACGGCCATTTCCGACACCAAGTCACCACGGTCGCGGAAGCTGAAAATCGACAGCCCGATAGGCACGGCCTGGCCCTGAGCCGCTTGAATTCGTCCGTAGCCAACGGTCAATTTGTTAGCGCTGCCTGCCGTCGCCGCCATAAACGCGCCGTCGTCGGCGATCGCGTATGAACGTTGCGCGGTGTTGATTGCATCCGGATTCGCGAGGCGAAAAATCGAGCCTTCGCCTGTTACCATGTAGATCTCGCCCGCTTCGTCTTCTCCAAACGAAGTGATTTGGAAAGCGGTATCGAGCAGTACTGTCTGCACTCCGCCCTGCAGCATGAAAATTTCACCCGAACACAAATCCCCGTAGACATATGCGCCAAAAGGTAAGCTCGCCTGTGTGCCTCGGTACACGTACCCTCCGATGATGGCGCAGCGTCCATTGCCGCCGGTGTTGACGTAGTCGGCAATCGGCGGAATGAAACCTGGGGCTGAGCACGGCGCCGGCCCGAGGCCCGTACAAAACGTTCCTTCCCAGACGCGCCAGCCGTAATTGCCGCCCTCTATAACGATGTCGATTTCCTCGCGAGCGCTTTGTCCAACATCACCAACGTAAAGTTGGCCCGTCAGTCGATCGAAGGAAAACCGCCATGGATTCCGAAACCCGTAGGCGAAAATTTCGGGAAGACTGTTGGGAATATCGACGTTGATCCGCAGCATTTTGCCGAGAAGCTCATTCAGGTTTTGGGCTCTGTTTTCCGGATCATTGGCCGATCCGCCATCACCCATACCGACGTAAAGATATCCGTCGGGACCGAACTCAATCATGCCGCCGTTATGGTTCTCGAACGGCTGCGGGATCGTGAACAGAACTCGCTGTTCGACACCGTCGCGATATTCCGCAACGACCGTCGCACCGTCGGGCCTCCGCGTGTAGTTCACATAAAAACGCCCGTTCGTCGAAAACTGTGGATGAAATGTGAGCCCAAGCAATCCGCGCTCTCCACCCGAGAGCACTCGCGACACGATGTCGAGAAAAAGCGTAGGATTTGCGGCTCCCGGTTGAAGAACACGAATACGGCCGGCCTGTTCCACCATAAAGAGCCGACCCGTTCCATCTTTCGCACTCGTGACAAATACCGGTGCTGAGAGATTCGATACAACGGGGACAAGAGAGAGCCTGGGCGATTGCGCTTGAGCTGTGGTACAGAGAATCAAGCCGGCAAGAATAACTAACGCTATGAACTCAGCGGCAGAAGCTGGGCGGTCATAGACCGCCGCTGCAGAACTGTAGGGAACGCCTGAGCGTTTCACAATGTAGAGCCACTATCACCAGGCAACAGGATGCGCCGTATGATTTTGATTGGAACACCACCTTGCTTCAAAAACTCGTCATGGAACATTTTTAGGTTCCAGCTCGATCCTTTTGCCATTTGATAATCGTCGCGCAACTTGTAGATCTGCAGTTTCCCGAGCGTGTAATAAAGGTATGTCGGATTGTAGGCGCCGCGCCTGGCTTCTTCGTATGCGTTCGCAGGCTCCTGGAACGCTTTTTCCACAAAAAACTTTGCACCCTGCTCGACCGTCCATCCCGCTGTGTGGAGCTTAATCCCTACGACATAACGGGCATCACGAAGCAGCGCCTCTTCCAATTGGGCTAATCGCATCCTCGGATCGGCCTCAGCAAAACCTTCGTCCAACATCATCTGCTCGCTGTAATGCGCCCAACCCTCGACATTGGAACTGCAATAAAGAATTTTTCTCGTTTTCGTCGGAAACTGTTTCGCGTTCAGAAACTGGACGTAATGTCCGGGATATGCTTCATGGATTGTAACGATCGTCATGACCGGCGGGTTGAAGGCCCGCAGATGCTCCTCCTTGTGCTTAGCGTCCCAATCTTTTTCCGGCGGCGTCGCGTAGTAGAAGGCCTCAGTCGCTTTCATCTCGTACGCTCCGGGCGTGTCCATCGAGGCAAAAGTCCCCGACCGCGCATATGGCGGCGTCTCCGTTACGTTCGGCCGAATGTCGGATGGAATCGTGACGATATTTTTGTCTTTAATGAATCGAATAATACCTTCGACGGTTTTCTTCGCATCCGGAATGAGGCTCGCTTCGGTAGGATGATCATCCGAGAGTGATTTCATCACGGCCATCGGCGACTTCGAAGGGTCAATCTTCCGTGCGGTCTCGATAAACGCCGTGTAGTCCTTTTCAAGGTTCGCTTCGCCTATCGCCAACAAGCGCTCGAGTGGCGTGTCGACCATTTCTTCATAAAGCAGCTTTTTAGAAAAGTAATCTGCGCCAATCGCGTATGTGCCTTTCGAATTCGGAAGCAGAGTTTTCTCTAACCACGTCGCGGCCTCATCCAGTGATCCGACCGCCGCCGCGTTTGCTGAATCGAATTCTTGCAGGAGGGCCGTATCATTTCCTGCTGCGTCCTTCGCCCACATTGCAACAGTGTCCTTGAAGAAACCGACAGAACCGTGAGCTATCCGAAAAGCAAGGTCCGTAAATTCGTGGGGCGGGTTCTGAACGTTCGTTTTCATTGCTTCCATTAAGGCAGGCACGCCTTTGAGCCGTGGCACCATAGAGCGGAGTCGTTCAGCAGGCGGCGCAAAATTGCGCTTCATCAAGCCATCGATAGCACCGCCGGGCAATCCGACGTAATTCATCGGATTGTGTCTCCACGTCTGGAGAGTCTCGAGATCGAGAAGTTCAGCTTTGATCTGACTGTCGATAATTTCGGCATCGATTTCCTCATCAACAGCAAGATTTCCGCTGCGCGCGCGCGTCAATCCGGATTCCAGCTGTTTCAGCCGGTCGATCCGGCGGTTGATCGCAGCTTGTGAAAAGTCCTCGATCTTTGAATCGTATTGATGAAAACCGATCGACGTTGCCGTCGAAGGACTCCATTCGAAAAGCGCATCGAAATACTCGTCCACGAACGATGACATCGCGCTTCCTTCCGTTTGTTTGCTCTGGCACGACACGGCCAGGAGGAATACCAAAATGTAGACGCCGGCCCGCATGGTTTAAGACCGGTCACCGGAAATGATGTCGCCCAGTGTCCCGAGCACGGAGCCTTCCTCGCGACCACCTCGTCCCGTTTGTGGAGCAGCTGCCACGATGCGGCGCGCCAAGCGGCTAAGGGGTAGCGATTGGAGCCAGACTCGACCAGGACCACGGAGCGTCGCAAAAAAAACACCCTCCCCACCGAAAATCGCGGATTTGATTCGGCCGACATATTCGATGTCGTATTGGATTGTGGACTGCAGTGCGACAAGACAGCCCGTGTCGATGCGAAGCAGTTCGCCTCGTTCGAGAGTCCTTTCGATGAGCATCCCGCCGGCGTGGACGAATGCCCACCCGTCACCTTGAAGCCGTTCCATGATGAAACCTTCACCGCCAAAGAACCCAACGCCCAACCGTTTCTGAAATGCGATGCCGATACTGACACCCTTAGCGGCGGCGAGAAACGCATCCTTCTGCGCGATCAACTCCCCTCCAATTTCGGAGAGCTTGATCGGTACGATTCTTCCTGGATACGGAGCCGCGAAGGAAACACGCTTCTTACCCTGGCCCGTATTCATGAAAACCGTCATGAATAACGATTCACCGACCAGAAGGCGCTTTCCGGCGCCGAGAAGCGCGTCGACAAAACTTGTGCGCTGTTGGGAACCATCGCCGAATACGGTTTCCATGCTGATACCATCTTCCATGTAAAACATCCCGCCGGCTTCCGCGACGGCCGCCTCACCTGGGTCCAACTCGATTTCCACAAACTG
>DATFXZ010000085.1:0-6343 GCA_035315305.1 Terriglobia bacterium
CATTTGACTTAGCATGCGCGGTTCGCGGAGGGAATAGAGAAGATAAGGGCCGACGGAGCAGAGGCCGGCCGGCACGCCGAATCGAACGAAATCCTTCCATCGCTTCTGAGCCAGCAGCCACAGAGCTCCGGCGACTGCGGCAGCAATAAATGTGAGCTTGAACTGCATTGCGAAACCCGCACAAACTCCGGCGAGAGGCAGGGCCCATCTTACGTCTGACACCAACAGCCGAATCGCAAGCAGGCTGAGAGCAATTCCAGGGAAATCAGCTCAGATCTGAAGAATCCAATTCGACATGCTGCGCGTCGAAAACGGAATCAGAATGCCCCAGAGCCACACAAGCCGGGATGGAATGAGCGTGTAAACGATGGAAGTTGCGATTCCTATACACATAAGAAAAGCCGTAATCACGATCAGACGCGGCCCCACAAAAGGATTTTTCGAGTGAGCTATACGGCCGGGAAGTGAATATAGAACGTAAACGAGCGGGCTATACTGTGCCGGAAGATAAGGCGGCCGAGACAGATCTCGATAGATGGTGTCCGTCTGTTGGAAATGAAGCACGTCATAGAGGATGTAACTGTCACCGTACCCAGCTTCACCCAGCCGAAATAAAGAGAGACCTTCGACGACATACACGGCGAGACCGACCACACAAACAAGGATTAGAACGCCTGCGATCGCGGAGCCGGCAGCTTTGATTTTGACAGCCTCGCGCCCATTGATCGCTATCACGTTGTTTGCCGACGGCAGGCTTCGAGCGGTTTGTTTCATCGGCTGAAATGTCATAGTCACCCTCCATGGCACGCGAATTTCAAATTCCGATTTTGCGCTACCGCTTCTTATCCCGCACGCAGTTATACGGCTTTACCGTCTCTCCCACCCGCCACACCCATGACCGCTTCAACTCAACTGGACCTGTGAATGTCTGCGGGTCCGTAATCGTCATCGTGTAATCGAGGCGAGTTCCATCACTACTAGGAGTGAAGCGCTCGACGATTCTGGAAGAGCTACTTTGAGGAACACCGCTGGGATCGACATAACGCCAGGCGATGCGGCTCGTCGTCACCACGAGTGTATCGCCTTCCCATTGACCTTTGGAGCGGCCGAGCAAAGCCGGCGAAAGTCGATCGAAGTCAGAGTTAGGAGCCATGTTTATAGTTCTTACCGTGTCGTATTCCTCCAAACGCAGAAGAATAGTGTCACCCTTCTTGACGAATTCGATCGGATACGGCTGCTCCATGATCGTGGGCATGCCTTTGGGCTCGCATCCCGGCGCGACGGTATCCGTGATGGGGTTCCAGGCCGCGCGGGTCTTCTTGGCACCTTCCGTTAGGGGATAATCACGTCTCCACAATCTGACCGGATCATCCAGCTTCGAGCTCCAGACTCGAAAGATCCCTGCGTTCTGGTTAGCGGACTTGCCTCCGTCGAACCAAGTTGTATTGGATCCGGTCGCCGAGGTTTGCCAGCGAGGTTTGATTCCAGGACCCAGGACAATCTCACGGCCATTCGCCGCCATGACGTTGCTTGCCCACATCCGGTTGGGAGCGCGCGCTGATGGCGAGCCCGCAATCTTGATCGTGTCACCGACCTTGAGGTTCTCCGGCGTCGCATCTGTCCGTCGTAAGATGCTGAGAGAATTTGCTTCGATATCCCATGTCGTGGCCTTCCCGTTCGCATCCATGGAGCGCACCGTGAAATGGACATGCGGATTCTGCCACGCTATCTCCAACAGCTTGCCCTCGATTTCGACGACTTTGCTTCTGTCATATTCAGAGCCTGAGTGGTGACCGTCGATCCGACCAGCCAAGAACACACCGGACACCATCAGGACGAGCAGGACAGTTTGTTTCATGGACTGAAGGATGTCACAGTCACTCTCGAGGAAACAGGAAAAATAAGGCGACCGTCTGCAGTTCCAAAAATCAGGCCCGGGAACCAAGTTTCGACTCGGAGCGTATAATGTCGGCACCGGGGGCTTCCCATGAAAACCAGTAGGTCCGTGTCAGTCTTTCTGTTCCTTTTCGTGTCGTTAGTGGCCGTCAACGTGGCACGGCCTCAAGCAGTCGTATTGCCGCAGGGTGTCGAGCGCGTCACGTCTGTCGAAGGCATAACTGAATACCGGCTGCAAAACGGTCTTCGTGTTCTGCTCTTTCCTGACCTGTCAAAGGCGACAGTCACGGTGAACATCACATACCTTGTGGGCTCCATGCACGAAAACTATGGCGAAACGGGAATGGCTCATCTCCTTGAGCACATGGTGTTCAAAGGAACGCCGAAACACTCCAATATTCCTAAGGAGCTTCAGGATCACGGATCGCGGCCCAATGGAACGACGTCGTACGACCGGACCAACTACTTCGAAACATTCCAGGCCACCGATGCAAATCTGGAGTGGGCACTGGATCTGGAAGCTGACCGGATGGTTAACTCGTTCATCGCCAAGAAAGATCTCGACAGCGAGATGACTGTAGTCCGCAATGAATTTGAAGCCGGAGAGAACTCGCCACTGAACGTACTGCGCGAACGAGTGATCTCCACGGCATATCTCTGGCACAACTATGGGAAGTCCGTGATCGGATCGCGTGCCGATATCGAGAATGTGCCGATAGATCGGCTTCAGGCGTTCTACAAGAACTACTACCAACCGGACAATGCAGTTTTGGTTGTCGCCGGCAAGGTCGACGAGGCCAAGTCTCTCGGATTAATCGTAAAATACTTCGCATCCATTCCGAAGCCACAGCGGACGCTGCCGAAGATCTATACGGCCGAACCCACTCAGGACGGCGAACGCGCGGTGACGCTGCGCCGTGTTGGAGAGGTGCAAAACATTGTTGTGGCGTATCACATTCCAGCGGGGTCTCATACGGATATAGCGGCTCTCGCCATTGCAAGCCTGATCCTTGCCGAAAACACACCCTCCAGCCGGCTTTACAAAGCTCTGGTCGAAACGAAGAAGGCGTCCAATATCGGCGGCGGCAATATGCAGCAGAGAGAAGCGGGACTGGGACTGATTCTTGCGGAAGTCCGCAAGGAGTCGTCGCTCGACGACGCCCGCAACACGCTGCTGGCGACGCTCGATGCAATGAAGACGAATCCTTTGACCAGTGAAGAAGTCGAGAGAGCGCGAAACAGACTGCTGACCAATATCGATCTGCAATTAAACAACTCGGAACAGATTGCGCTCGGGTTGAGCAACTGGGCGTCGATGGGCGACTGGCGCCTCTTGTTTCTCAATCGAGATCGTATCAAGGCTGTTTCTGCTGAAGATGTCCAACGAGCCGCTCTTTATTACACGAAACCTTCAAATCGTACCGTTGGTGTTTTCATACCTGAAACGCAGCCTGACCGGACCCAAGTCGCTCCAACACCTGACGTCGCCGCCGCGCTCAAGGATTACAAAGGGAACGCTGCGGTGTCAGCCGGCGAGGTTTTCGATGCGTCGCCTGAAAATATCGAAGCCCGCCTCCGCCATACAACGCTCCCGGCGGGAATGAAACTCAGTCTTCTTCCCAAGAAGACGCGCGGCGACGCCGTCGTAGCGCTCTTGAGCCTGCACTTTGGCAATGAACAGAATCTCATGGGACTTTCATCCGCCGGACGGCTCACGGCTCAAATGCTGATGCGCGGCACGACGAAGCACACGCGTCAGCAACTTCAAGATGAACTGGACCGGCTCAAGGCGCGCATGGGGGCAGGCGGCAGCGCCACAGGCGTTACTGTCAACATCGAGACACTGCGAGAGAACCTTCCCGCAGTGCTCCGCCTGGCTGTCGAGGTCCTCAAGGAACCCTCTTTTCCACAGCTGGAATTCGAATCGTTGCGCCAGCAGAATCTATCGGGTATCGAGTCTCAGAAAACCGAGCCGACTGGGATCGCGCTCAACGAGTTCCAGCGTCACTTCAACACCTATCCCAGAGGGGATATCCGATACGTGCCCACGTTCGACGAGCAGCTTGAAGACATCCGCACGGTGACGATTGATCAATTGAAGCAGTTCCATACCGGCTTTTATGGCGCTTCCAATTCGGAAGTGACCGTTGTCGGTGATTTCAACGCGGATGAGGTGCAGAAAATCGTTGAATCGGAATTAGCGGCGTGGAAAAGCCCGAAACCCTACGCGCAGGTGAAAAATCCGTATCAAAGAATCCCCGCCGTCAGCCAGTCCTTTGAAACTCCTGATAAAGCGAACGCGATGTTCATTGCAGGCATGCGAATCAACATGCGTGATACGGACCCGGATTATCCGGCGATGGTGTTGGGCAACTACATTCTGGGGTCAGGAATCAATTCTCGGTTGTTTGCACGTATCCGCGGCAAAGAAGGTCTCAGCTACGGAATCAGCTCTTCGTTCGGCGTCGCTCCCGAAGAAGACAACGCCAGTTTCCTCGCTAATGCGATTTCCGCGCCCGAAAATAGCGCGAAAGTCGAGACCTCGTTCCGTGACGAGATTGCGGTCATTCTCAAAGACGGCTATACGGCCGCTGAAGTCGCCACCGCGAAGGATAGTTGGGTACAAGCGCAACAGGTCAGCAGGGCCCAAGATCGCGAGCTGGTGGGAAGGCTTGGTTCGCTTACGTTCTACAACCGCACGATGGGCTGGGACGCCGACCTGCAAAAGAAAATCCAGGCCCTGACGCCTCAGCAGATCGTAGAAGCGATGCGGCGCCGTTTCGATGTGTCTGCAATGACTTTCGTGAAAGCCGGCGACTTCAAGAAAGCGGCGGAGAAACGTTGAAGTAAGTCCATCGCGTTGGAATACTTGACACGCTTCCACACGCGAGTTTCATATTGCGAGCACGTCCATGCGAGTCAGATCTAAGAAATCGCTCATGCTTGCCGTTCTTCTCTTGGGCGGCCCTACTGTCTTGCTTCTTTTTTCGCAATTGCGGGGCAACCTCGCTCCGATCCGTGCCGTTCAAGATCCGTACCCTGTTTTCGCGGACATTGCTGTCGATCCTGACTCAAACATCGTGGCCGTGGCGGATGAAAATAAGTTCAGCCTGCGCACCTACGATAGAGACGTGGCCACGGGCGACGTAGCCGACCCGCGCACGGTAATCACCGGTGTTAAATCCGGCATTGATTTCGTATGCGGCGTGGCAGTGGATTCAGTCAACAAGCAGATCTACACGGCAAATAACGATACAGCTGCGGACTTGATGGTATTCAACTATGACGCCCATGGGGATGTGCCGCCTGACCGTGTTCTCACTCCTGCCGCTACGGGTACATGGGGTATTGGTCTGGATCTGGTGCATGATGAGGTCGCGGTAACGGTTCAGCATGTAAACAAAATCGCGGTCTATCGTCGTCTTGCCGCGGGAGAGGAAAAGCCGAAGCGCATCATTCAGGGACCCAACACGGGCTTGTCGGATCCTCATGGTTTGGCAATCGATGCCGAACACGATGAGATTTTCGTGGCCAATCACGATTCATACCATGAGGTGCTGCCGGGGCAAGACGATCCGAATGCGGTCACCGCAAGGATCGCGCGCGGGACAGTTACTGCGGAGCAGCTTGCTACCATCCGGCTCGACCTTCGGCCATCTAAGGGAAAGTTTGTGGAACCTTCCATCACCGTTCACTCACGCACTGCGGAAAACGATGCCCCTCCAATACGCGTCATCCGCGGCCCGAACACTGGACTGAGCTTACCGATGAAGGTCTTTGTGGATACAGCTCACGATGAACTTTTCGTTGCTAACAGCGGGAGCAGCGCAATTCTAGTTTTCAGCAGAACGGCGAACGGCGATGTAGCCCCGATTCGCAAAATCCAGGGGCCCGACACTCAGCTTAAGAAGCCCGTCGGACTGTTTGTTGATACCAAGAACGATGAGCTCTGGGTAACAAATCCGGAGCTGCACACGGCAACGGTGTACAAGCGTACTGCGGATGGAAATACGCCTCCTCTCCGCGCCTTGAATGCCGCGCCCGCCGGTGCTGCGGCGCCGGGTATCGGTAATCCTGGCGGCATCGCGTACGACCCGATGCGCCAACAAATTCTGGTGCCGAACTGAGTGGCCAATCCGCGTATTGCGGTATTCGCCAGGTCGGCGAATGGAAACGTTGCTCCGGTCAGAGTTATAGAAGGTGGACACACGCGACTTGCAAGGACGTCGCACGCCATTGCGTTCGACGACAAAAACGACGAGATCGTGGTACCGAATCCTTTCGCTGAGGCCGTTTTGTTCTTTCGCGGAAGCGCCTCTGGTGACGAAGCTCCGATTCGGGCTATTCAGGGACCAAAGACTCTTCTACAGGACAACGACGAATTGACGCTCGATACCGTGCATGGAGAAGTGATTGTTCCGACACGACAGGCGATTCTCGTCTATTC
>DATFXZ010000086.1:0-4617 GCA_035315305.1 Terriglobia bacterium
TTGTCTCTGAAAGCGTATTCCACACAGCTCTGGCAGCTCGTGAAGACCTGGGAGATGACTCAGGAGTTTGGCCTTGAAGGACGTGGTCGTGAACTGTTTGGACCGACCGGCGAACCACGGACTTGGTTCAACGTGATTCCCGCTGCAACGGCTCCAGCCGCGGTCAACATTCCTAACGGTCCCTCCGGAATGGGCGGCAGTGCGTTGACGAACGAGTACTTCAATGCCGCGTGGTACGAACTGCAGGTGCTGCTGAACAGCGGCAACCATCGCCACCGCGATCGTGCTCCCGTGGACTGGATCTATGTGATCGGTGAGTTCCAGGACTTATATCGTGAAAGCCGCAGACCCGAACCGGGCCGAGTGCTGGTTGCTGTGATTAAGGCAATGCAGTCGACCGATCCGCGTATCGGCCCCGAAGACGTATCGCAAGGGTGGCGTCCCGTTCAAAATGTCAGTCCGGCGATCATGGTCAGCGAAGCTTGGGCGCCGTTCTTCGAACCGTTCTCCGCTGCCGCGAAGCGCGTCATCACGGAGGCGTTCCTGGCGGCCTGGTTGGAGAAAAACTCGCAGTTCGCAATGGCTCGATACTTCAGGGGTGGCGTGTCGGAGAACACATATACTCCGCCTTCGAGTTACGAAGATATTTCCGGCGCCTATGCATGGGAAGCCGCACCACTCTTCCTGGCAGCCGGCGTAAATCCCGATGTCGTCAGACAGCTTCAGAAATGGGGCGCGGCGTACACTGAAGTGGGCGCACGCTTTCAGTACGCGCCTAAACGGCCGGCTCGAAGCAAGGGAAGTGTTCGTTAGAAACACAGAGACACAAAGACACAGAGGTACAAAGGCGCGCAATAAAAAACCTTGGCTGCGCGCGTTTGTGCCTCTGTGTCTTTGTGTCTCTGTGTTTCGTCGACGTCTATAATGAAACGATGGAACTAACTCTCTCTCCCGGGATTCTCGAAGAAATCATTAAACACGCCAAGGATGCTTATCCGAATGAAGCATGCGGGCTGCTGGTCGGGCGGACAACAGCCGATCGATTCATTCCGATGAAAAACATCTCCGCCAATGCTAGCGAATATGAAATGGATCCAGCAGAGCTGATCACGATATTACGATCTCTGCGCGAGACCGGAGAGAATCTTATTTCTATCTATCATTCCCATCCTCACGGTCCAGCCGAGCCGTCGAAGACCGATGTCGAGCGCTCTTATTATTCAGAGGTGGCGCATCTCATCGTTTCGCTTGCCGCGCTGGAACGCCCGCGGGCCGCGGCTTTCCGGATCATCGATGGCGACATCCTCCCGATCGAGCTTCGTGCTATAGTTTAGAAACTTTTGGGAGGATTCCATGATTCTGATGCTGATTTCGATGCTTCTGGCATGGACGCCATTTGCTCAGGAACTGAAGGACATCGGCTTCGACGTCAGGGCCAAGCAGAACCTGCTTATGGGTAAAGGCGCGGCCACCAACCGCTCCTACTACGACGTCGTGATCACGAAAGATCCGGTATCCGGTGTTTTGATAAAGCTGCCGTACACAAAAAAGGGCGGAAAATTTACTTTCGATCTGCACCATCGCATCGCGATGACTGAAGATTTCGGATTACCTGCCGAAGTCACCACAGTTGTAGAAATCCTCAGCGGGGGTACAACGAGTGTTGGCGCTTATACCGTCGCCGACAAAGTGAATCCCGGCGACAAGTTCGATGAATCGATCAACAAAACGAGCTCTGCGGAAATCGATAAATACGTCACTCCGTTGTCCCGCAAGACTATCACCCTCGATATCCGGCCGGGCCCCCAGTCGATCAGTATCGTGGGGCAAATGTTGATCATTACCCGCGGCACGACAACAACGCGAGTCGACACCCCGGGCACCCGTATCGCAACGGTATCAAACTTCAAATTCCAGGAAACACCTCAAGGAACCACGCTGCGATAGGTATCTTTTTCATTACGCTCCACCGGGTCCGGTAAAGGGAATTTTCAAGGCCTTTGCGGGATCGATGCTCTTATCCACAGTTATTGCGAAGAATGGCGCGAACATTTCTTCCCAAGTCATATTGCCCTGGTAGACAGTCCTGCCGGGATCTGGATTGAACTTATTGTTTGCGGAGTTGTCGTAGTGACCAATGACGATCAGCTTCGAACCCTTCGGCACCTTGATTGGCTGAGCTAACTGATAGCCGAGCTGCCAATTGAAATCGTAACGCGGTACGTTGAGGACAATCTCCTCCTTCCCATCAGGAAAGACCAGCTTGTACGTCATATCCTTACCCCTCAAATGCATGTGGGGCGACATCCAAACCAGTTCGGCGTTTTCCATGAACGTGATTTCTGAAGGCGCCGGCGCATAGTT
Source organism: Terriglobia bacterium (assembly GCA_035315305.1). Classification (GTDB taxonomy): domain Bacteria; phylum Acidobacteriota; class Terriglobia; order 20CM-2-55-15; family 20CM-2-55-15; genus 20CM-2-55-15. The sequence goes on from DATFXZ010000086.1 coordinate 2,365, forward strand.
CCCCTCATTAGGCGGAATGGCAAACTTGGCCGGATCGGTTCCACCGAAGCTTTCGATCAACAGCCGTTCCGGGGGAGCTGTTGCGATCGTGAGCCCGATCTCCGGCTTGTCCGTGAGTTCCGTACCATTGGGTGTGTAGTGGATGGTCCAGGTGAGATCGTAGCCGGCCGGTATCAGCAGCGCAGCACTGAAGGGACGGAAATCCGAGAGCGCCCGCCCCGGTACGTAACAAGTGAAGCCGAGACCCACGCCCCTGCCATCACCCTCGGTATTGTTGGCCCCGGCATTCCGCGGCCGGGCACTTGCGGCAAGGCGCGCCGGTAATTCACGGCCGCGTCCATCAGCGGTTGGCAGAACGAACTTGCGTTCCGATGGCGCCACTTCGACACCGGCTTCGTCACGCTGCTTGTCGGCCCAAAGCAGAGTGTTGTACACGGCATCCGGACGATGCGGAATAAACGAGACACAGATATGGTGTGTCACCGCAAGCTCGCTCGGTTTAATTTCCACGGACGTCACCCACGTATCTTTGGTGAATCCGGTTGGTGTCGTAAGCGTCATCCATTCGATGACGTTTTTAGCAGGCGTCGCAGGGACGGTGTACGGCACGCCCTTCAATACGAGATCCGGCTTCGTCGTCCATCCGTTTTCCGGCCATTGAAGTGGAGGAGGCGCATCCTTCGCGTCGCCTTGTGGAGCTCCGCTGTCGGCCCACTTCACGATAGTGTCGATCTCGCTCTCCTTTAATGAAGGATCATTCGCGAAATGACTATATTGAGGATCGGCGGACCACGGCGGCATCTTACGGGTCACGACGGCATTTTTCATTGCCTTGGCCCAGGGCCGAGTAGTCTCGTAACTCAGAAATGACATCGGCGCGATGTTGTTTGGGCGATGGCAAGTCTGGCAGTTCCGCTGAAGGATGGGCAGAACGTCCTTATTGAAGGTCACGGATTGCGCGGTCAAAGCTTCGGCGCTGAATATGTAGCCTCCGAGCAAAAGCCCGGCCAGCCAGAATCGTTTGTTCATAACGTCCTCCCAGTGCGGCCTGAATTCCCAGAACTCACCACAGCTTGACTTATACTTGGGACCTTTTGGAAATGTAAAATACATTTTACCGGTCAAATCGATACGTTTTTTGAATAGTGTCTGTCGAGCCTCTGCGAACCCACTTAGAAAGCGTACTTAACCGCGAACTGCATAATCCTCGGATCTTGGGCACTCAATATGCGACCAAAAGTGATCGGGTTGCTCAACACAACTGCCGGATTATTCAATCGCACGCCATTCAAAACGTTAAAAGCCTCTGCGCGCATTTCCACTTTCTGACGTTCTGCGATTAGGAATGTTCTGGTGAGAGCCGCGTCGAATTGCCAGAACCCAGGCCCGGCAACATTGAGCACGCCCATGTTGCCGAGCGTCCCCGCCGCAGGTTGGGAAAACGCAGCGAGGTTCAAGTACGTCAGGCAAGGCGCTGCATTCGCACATGCTGACCCGCGGTCAGGCGCGAACACATTTGGCAATACCTGATTCACCCGTTGCGGATTGCCGACGACCACGCCGTTCAGAGCTTGATCGAGTCCCGAAAGGATCGAAAGAGGCTGGCCGGTTGAATATCTGTAAATGCCTGACAGAGACCAGCCCGTGGCTAACCGACGCAGCATCGAGTTGGCGAACTGCGGAGTTTGAGCTACGACCGTGAAGTTCAAGAGGTGCCGGCGATCGCCGGTGCAATTTCCGCGGTCCAAGCGACGATTATCCATGTGAGGATAATTCCCTCCGGGATTTGCCACGACGGCACCCACTGTTGCATCGCCAATGCAGTGTGACCACGTATAGTTGCTGTTCAAGTTCACGTTGCGTGTGGCGCGGACGGTCGTGTTGAGCAATAGCCCGTGATAGAACTGGGTTGCGCCGTCATCGAACTGCGTCAGGTACGAAATGTTTTGCGCGGCGACAGGATTTGAAAGATTCAGGCGTCGCCGCTGATTGGTGTTGCCGGTTGTCGAACACACAGCACCCGGCGTGGTTGTCAGCGTATAGCCTTGGACGAAACATTGTCCGCTGCTATTCGCAGTTCCAGGAAAGTAGATCGCAGGATTCAACTCCACAAGTGTCCACATGTGTATCGCATGGTTTCCAATGTAATTCGCGGACGCAAACCAATTCGGCGTGAATTGCCGCTGCACCCCTAGGTTCCACGAGTACACCTCAGTGCTCTTGATATTAGGAGGAACCGGTGCATAAGAACCG
>DATFXZ010000087.1:0-9746 GCA_035315305.1 Terriglobia bacterium
AGCCTGATCGTGCCCATGCTCGTGGGGCGGGGCGTCGTGACGTCTGAAGAGATATTCCGCGAACTTATTACCGGCATACCGATCACCGAGAATGCCTGTGTCGTAGAAGCGGCGGCGAAATTCATCCACGATAGCGTTCGGATCATCCTTCACGTCGAGAAATTGCGTTTTGACTAGAGACAGCGCCGCTTGAATCATCGCGCGGTATGCCAATGCGTCGGCTTGAGCGTAGTTTTCATTTTCGAGCTCGAGCTGAGCTTCGAAGACCAGACGTTCCGCGTCGGCGAGATCAAACTGAGTGACAGAAATGACCTCACCTGCGCACTCGCCCGTTCCCATATCACCAATGGTGAATTCCCGCGGATCGCCCCAGTCGGAATAGTATGAACGATCTCTTTCATAACTTGGAATATCCATGAACGGTTCGATCATCGCGCGGCATTGCTGCTTTCCAATGCGTTTGATGAACTCCTGGAAACTTTCCGTGCCTTGCCGTTCGACAACGTAACGGCTGGTGATGCTTTCGATCAGACCAGGAATGTTCTTCGACGGAACGGTTCCGATCGCGAGACCATATGCACCGGCATTCTCCTGCCATTTACCGCCGAGCACGACCTGGAAGTGCGGGACCTTACGATTCGCAATCGTCCGGCTTGTTCCATAGAATCCGAGATCCGCGACGTGATGCTGGCCGCAGGAATTAAAGCAGCCGCTGATCTTGATACGAAGATTGCGAACCGATTCATCAAGCGTGAAAAGGCGGTCGGCAAGTCGAGTACGGATCTCGCCCCCCAGGCCGCGTGAGGATGCGATTCCCAGTTTGCATGTATCGGTCCCCGGGCACGCAACAACGTCCAGAATAGTGCCCGCGCCGGGGTCGCCCAGTCCGATCCGCACGAGCTCGCGATACAGGTCTGGAAGATCCGCTTCGGCGACCCATCGCAAAACGATGTTCTGTTCCACGGTTGTGCGAAGAGTATCCGTGCTGAAGCGACGTGCGATGTTCGCCAATTGCCGGGCCTGCGCCGCCGTGATATCGCCAAGCGGAAGCGTTACTGTTGCGACAGCGTAGCCCTCCTGTTTCTGGCGATACACATTTGTCGCGAACCATTTTTCAAATCCATCCGGCCGTTGCTGCCCGTTCAGGAAGGCTGGCGGCTTCCGGGGAGTTTCCTTGTACGTCTCGACGCCTGGAAGATAATTGGTCCAGCGAGGATCGACGGGCATCGCTTGCCGCTCTTCGAGCACGATGCGCCGGAACTCTTCAATGCCGAGCTTGCTCACCAGAAACTTAATCCGCGCGGCGGCACGATTCTTTTTCTCACCCAGTCGCGCAAAAACGCGGGCGATCGCTTGGGTCAGCGGTAGTAATTCCTCTTCGGAAACGAACGTGTCGAAAAGTTTTGCTTGATGGGGAACGGCGCCTAAACCGCCGCCGACATAAACCTCGAAGCCGCGTTTTTCTTTGCCGTTCTCGACGCGCGTCACCGCGATGCAGCCCATATCGTGCATATTCGTGAGTGCGCACGCCTGTTCTTTACAACCGGAGAACGCGATTTTGAATTTTCGACCGAAGCCTTGCGCGTCGGGGTGCCCAAGCATGAACTTCGATGCAGCCTTGGCGTATGGCGTTACGTCGAACGCTTGCGTGTGACAGACACCCGCCAGCGGGCATGCCGTTACGTTCCGAATGGAGTTGCCGCAGGCCTCACGAGTTGTAATGCCCACGGCCGCAAGCCGGCGCATCAGATTAGGCGTGTCGTCGATGTGAACGAAATGCAGTTGGAAATCCTGACGTGTGGTGACGTGAAGAATGCCGTCCGCGTATTCTTCGGCGAGATCCGCTAAGGTGTCCAGTTGGACTGGGGTCACACCGCCGAAGGGGATTTTGATCCGTTGCATTCCAGGCGCATCCCAAAGCGTATCCGGACCTTTGGTCATGTCGCTCAAAAAGGCGAGTTGTTGTGTTCGAATACCGTCATGCCGATGCCCGTTGTCATAACGCTGGCCGTAACAGCCTCGACGAAGTCGAGTTTCCGCAAAAACCTTCTCGTCGAGTTTTCCCGTCCGCCGCAACGCTATCTGGCTTTCGAAGGCATCAATCTCCGCGGCGATCTGCGGGTCCATTCTGTCGGCTAGTATTTCTTTCCAGGTGGGCATAACGACCTCAATAAACACTGTACGGGCTGGTCGGCGCGTACTGTAGGCGTAGGATTTTACCTTGAAACGACGGGGCTGTCCGCCATTTTCCCCCGCAAGTATGCTAGAGTCCTCGAACCATGGGCCTACCAGTGCTTTCGATTGTTGCATTTGCGATCGCGATCATCGTTAGCTGCGTGTCTCAAATCAATGTGGGTTTTCTGTCGATCGCCTTCGCTTTCATCATCGGAGTGCTGTTCGGTGGTATGAGAGCAACTGACGTTGCCGCCGGATTCCCGGCGAGTTTGTTCCTGATTTTGGTTGGCGTGACGTTGTTCTTCAGCCAGGCGAACGTGAATGGAACTCTGGATAGAGTTGCAAAACTCAGCGTCAAACTTGCACGCGGGAATCTCGGAGCGATTCCGGTGATTTTCTTTTTCCTTGCGACTGCACTCGCAAGCATCGGCGCCGGAAATATAGCAACGACCGCACTGCTCGCTCCCGTCGCCATGACTGTGGCTGGTAACCTACGCATCAGCGCTTTTTTGATGACCGTTTGCGTGTGCTGCGGTGCGAATGCAGGAGCGTTATCGCCGTTTGCGCCGACGGGCGTGATCGCAAACGGGCTGCTCGGGCGAATCGGCATCACCCAGCAAGAGTGGCCCGTGTTCTTCAACAATTTTCTGGCTGAAGGATTCGTGGGATTGGCTGGTTATTTTCTGCTCGGCGGCTACAAGCTGTTCTCCCGCCATGCGTCAAAGATTGCTGTGCGGTTGGATGAAGCGCTGATCGAGACGGAAGGGCCATTCGAGTGGAATCAAAAACTTACGCTCGTCCTGATTGCTGCAATGGTGGTATCGGTCGCGGTATTTAAAATTGATGTCGGAATGGCGGCGATCACGGCGGCGGCAATCATGACTCTCTGTCGAGCCGCTGACGAAGAGCAAGCGGTAAAGACCATGCCTTGGAACGTGATTCTGATGGTCTGTGGCGTAACGGTTTTGATATCTATTCTCGAGAAAAAAGGCGGGATGGATCTCTTCACCTCTATCCTTGCGCGTTTCTCGACGCAAACGTCGGTAACCGGAGTGATGGGTTTTGTGACGGGACTCATTTCCGTCTACAGCAGTTCTTCAGGTGTTGTGCTGCCGGCCTTCATGCCGACCATACCTGGATTGATTCGCGAAATCGGTGGCGGCAACCCGATGGACATTGCATCGTCCGTAAACGTTGGCGCGCACCTGGTAGACGTCTCACCGCTCTCGACACTAGGCGCGCTGTGCATTGCAAATGCAGCGGTATCGGAAGATCGAAAAGCCCTGTTCAATAAGCTGATGATCTGGGGTCTCTCCATGAGTGTCATTGGGGCGCTCGTCTGTTGGGTGTTCTTCGGGCTGCTATGAGATGGTTGCTTGCTTTTTTCTGTATTCTTGCCGCAATGCCCGTGCGGGCGGAGCAAGTTAATGTCGCCGCAGCCTCTGACCTGAATTTTGCGATTAAAGAAATCATTCAACAGTTTGAGCGTGATTTAAAGCCTCCGCCGTTCATCTCATTCCCAACGCGCGCATGTAGGTAGGAAGGGACGCGATGTCTGTGCATCTCATCTACGACGCGAGATATCTAAAGCACGACACCGGATTCCATCCGGAGAATGCGCGCCGCATGGAAGCCATTTTGCGCGTGATCGATCGCGATGAAGATCTTTCGAAGAAGCTCATCCGCGATGTTCCCCGCCCGGCTGCAAACCAGGATATCGTGCGCTGCCATCAGGAAGATTTGATTTTCTATATCGAGTCCGCATGCGATCGCAAGGAAGGATATCTGGACGTCGATACGCGGATCAGCCCGGAATCGTTTGATGTGGCGCGATTGGCAGCCGGTGCTGCAATAGCAGCTGTTGATGCTGCAATGGCGGAGGAAGGAGGGCGCGCTTTCGGCTTAATCCGTCCGCCGGGTCATCACGCGACAATAACCACGGCCATGGGATTCTGTTTGTTCAACAATGCCGCAATCGGCGCTCGCTACGCACAGGCAAAGTATGGAGCCGAACGCGTGTTGATCATCGATTGGGACGTGCACCACGGAAATGGAACGCAAGAAATCTTCTGGACCGATCCCTCGGTTTTCTATTTCTCCACGCATCAATATCCGTATTACCCCGGCACCGGCTCGAAGAACGAGCGCGGCGGAGGTAAAGGCGAGGCTTTTACGCTCAACGTGCCATTAGGCGCAGGAACATCTGCTCGCGATCACCGCCAGGCTTTTACGGACGCCCTCCACGAAATCGAGCGACGATTCCCGCCCGACTTGATCATCATCTCTGCCGGCTTCGATTCGAGACGCGGCGATCCTCTCGGCGGTTTGATGTTGGAAGATTCCGACTTCGCGGAAATGACAAAAGAAGTGCTCCGCATCGCAGAAAAGCACGGCCATGGACGCGTCGTGGGATTGTTGGAGGGAGGGTACAATCTGGATCTTCTCGGCGGGTCTGTGCGAAGCCACCTCGCAGCGTTGGTCTAAAGTGCGTACCGGCGGATCTTGCGACGTAGTGTCTTATAGTCGATTCCAAGAATTTTGGCGGCCCTGACCCGATTCCATCCCGTTTGGTCTAGTGTTTTCTTCAGTAATGCCCGTTCTGCTTCGTCCCGTGCTTGGCTCGCTGCAATCTTGAATGCACTGGGCGAAGAATCGCCAGGGATCGCGGGCGCAATGGTGTCCGACAAATGTAACTCCTTGGGCGTGATCCTTTGCCCATCGGACAGCACAATCGCGCGTTCCAGAATATTTTCAAGCTCACGCACATTCCCGGGATAGTCATAGTTCCTCAAAGCATCGAAAGCTTGTGGAGAAACGTTCACCAGGCGCTTACCTTCGCTGTGGAACCTCATGAGAATGTGCTCGACGAGAGCAGGTATGTCCTCTTTACGTTCTCTCAGCGTCGGCAACTTTAACGGGACGACGTTCAACCGATAGAACAAGTCTTCTCGAAATTGCCCGGCACGAACCTGCTCTTGAAGGTTTTTGTTCGTCGCGGCGATAACGCGAACATTTACGCGTTGTGTGCGCCTTCCACCGACTCTTTCAAACTCACGTGTTTGGAGAACTCGAAGCAACTTGCTCTGCATTGCTGAATTCATTTCTGCAACTTCATCCAAAAACAGCGTTCCACGATCTGCAAGTTCGAAACGACCAGGCTTCGCCGTGACCGCGCCCGTGAACGCACCCTTCTCATGTCCAAACATCTCGCTCTCCATCAGACCCTCCGGAATCGCTGCACAGTTCACGACAATGAATGGCTCATTTTGCCGTGGACTCATTTCATGGATGACGCGTGCGACTAAGTCTTTGCCGGTACCGGTCTCGCCTTCGATCAGGACGGTTGTATTCACGTCTTGGGCCACTTTTGAAATCATCTGAAATAGCTCGCGCATCGATGGACTATTGCCCACGACTTTGCTTGTGCCGGGCCCGATCCCGAGCTCTGTCCTCAGATAACGGTTATGACGCACGATTTCGAGAGCTTTGATGGCACGTTCAACTGAGATAAGGAGTTCATCTTTCGAGAAGGGTTTCGTAATGTAGTCGAAAGCTCCCTCACGCATCGCTGTCACTGCGGTTTCCACGGTCGCAAAGGCTGTCATGATGATCACGGTCACATCGGGATCGATCCGGCGCAATCCTCGGAGAAGGTCCAGACCGTCCATGTCGGGCATTTTCAAGTCGCTGATGGTTAGAGCAAACGATTGCTTCTGCGCCAAATCCATCGCTTTTAGCGGATGGTTTTGGATAGATACATCGAACCCGTGATCTCTGAGGATCTCGCCGATAACGGCCGCCTCAATGGGCTCGTCGTCAACAATCATTATGTTGTGCATATTTTCAACGTTCCCGGACAGTCAACACGCCGGCAATCTAATGGTGAACGAAGCGCCTTTTCCTTGCTTGCTGGCAACGTGAATCACACCGCCATGCTCTTGAACAATCCGTTCGACAATCGTTAAACCCAATCCAAACCCGCGAATCTTGGTTGTGAAATAGGGATCAAATAATTTCGACAGGCTTTCCGGCGCGATGCCACAGCCAGTATCTGTGACGACGATGTTGATTTGGTTACCGGATGAAACTGACGCATTCACATCGATGTCGCCGCCGTCGGGCATCGCCTGGAGCGCGTTGATGAACAGATTTAACAAGGCCTGCCGCAACTGCGAGTAGTCTCCTTCAACTTTCGGAATTCCGTTACCAAGATGAGTTCCCAAATGAACGCCTTGACGTTCGGCTTCAGGACGAATGAACGCTAAAGTCTCGTCCACAAGCCGCGCAACGTCGACCGGGCGTTTCGAGGCAACAGCGGGTTTCGCAAACCTCAGGAACCGTTCGACAATCTCGTTTAGACGAGCTAATTCCGTTTTGATGTTGTCTGACAGCTCCCCAAACTTCATCTGATCACTTTCATTTACCGGCCGAAAGCGGTCTCCTAAGTAATCGACGATGAGCCCGATGCTGTTAAGTGGATTTTTGATCTCGTGCGCCATTCGCGCCGCAAGCTGGCTAGCCACTTCCGAGCGTTCTACGCGCTTCTGCGTTTCTTCCAGCTTTACGATGCCTTCAACCATGCGATTGAAAGCTGCTTTCAAAATCCCGATCTCGTCTTGAGACGACTCTTTAAGCCGCAATGTAAGGTCTCCGGATCCAACGCGGCCGGCGGCTTCAACAAGATCCGCGATCGGGCGATTCACGCTCCTGGCTAGATAGGTTGCCAGCACGATAGCGACAAGGAAAAGAGTCGCAGCTGCAGTCAATCCCCCAAACTTGATTTGACTCAAAAGTGCGACGGCGTCATTCATCGACATTTCGACGCGACCAAATCCGGCGAGCTGATCTTGACGAAACACAGGAAACGTCAATAGCAAAATTGTCTCGCTATCGCGAGATCTGATTTGCGACAAGATCTCATTCTTTTGGAGTCGGGCCAGGTCCGAAGCAGTCAGACGCTCTTCCGTGGGTAAAATGCGGCCTTCCTTTTCGGAGGGATAGTCGATTGTCACTTTCCCCTGGGCATCGACGAAAAATAAGTCATGCACCCCTTCTTGTTGCGCATAAATATCAAAGTGCGCTTCCTCTTCGCCAAAATGCCGGATGAAGTCGCGAATTTCCTGGCGTTCACTTTCGGGAATATCCGCAAGATCATTGTGGGCCGAATTCAGTATGCGTTGTGTCAGACTGAACTGCAGCGCCTTTCCCATCAGCACACCCCGTTCTCGAATCTGGTCTATCAGGATGCCACGCTCGATTTGATAATTGACCACTAGTAGAGAGCCTGTAGTAACGAAAACGAGGAGCAGCATGATGAGGGTAAGACGACTTTGGAAGGACCGTCTGGGATTGAGTCTCATGAAGCCATTTCTAGCTTAGCGCGTTCGGCTCGCTTTCTGCGACCTCACCGGCGGATGACGGCACACGGCGTTCGGCATACCGGTGGATAAGTGCGTACATCGCGGGCAATACGAGAAGTATTAACACTGCCGATGTAACCATGCCGCCAACCACGACTCGAGCTAGCGGTTTTTGTGTTTCCGAACCGATACCCGTCGCGATAGATGCGGGCAGTAGACCGATCGCTGCGGATAACGCCGCCATCAACACCGGACGTAACTGTAACTCTGAGCCGCGCAGGACCGCGTCTTGAAGCGGAACGCCCTGCTCGCGCATTTGTTGAATACGCGAAACCAGGATCACACCACCGAGCACGGATACTCCGAATAGCGAGATAAATCCTACAGCTGCGGAAATACTGAAGTTTGTGTGTGTGACGAGCAATGACAAGATTCCACCAATGAGCGCTAAAGGCACGGTTCCCAGCAGTAGAATCGAATCGCGGAGATTAAGAAACGTGCTATAGAGCAGAAAAAAGATGATGAGCAGGCTGACGGGGACAACAATCTCCAGCCGACCAATAGCAGCCTGCAGTTCTTGGAATTCGCCTGCCCATTCATAATGGAATCCCACCGGAATTTGCACTTCCTCGGAAAGCTTCTTCTCCGCTTCGGCAATCGTGCCTTGGAGATCTCGACCTCGGACACTGAATTTCACTGGGATATAGCGCGCATTGTCTTCCCGGTAGATAAAGGACGCACCCGTCTGTTTGACGATTTCAGCTAGTTGTTTAAGCGGAATGCGTCCCCCATCGGGAGTGCTCACCGGAATATTGGAGATCGCATCGACGTCCTCGCGATATTCCGGTAGAAAGCGTACGACGACATCAAAGCGTCTCTCGCCGTCCAAGACTTGGGTAACAGCCTGGCCGCCGATAGCAGCCTGCACAACTCCATTCACGTCCCCCGGCAACAGGCCATAACGCGCGGCTTGCTGCCGGTCTACACGGACGAGTACGTTAGGTTGACCCAGTTCACCAATAACACTAAGGTCCTCGACACCCCGGACGGTTCTCATGACCCGGGCGATTTTTCCTGCAGTCGATTCAAGGTCTTCGAGCTTGTTTCCGAACAGCTTGATCGAGTTCTCTCCTTTCACCCCAGACATCGCTTCTTCGACGTTGTCTTGAATGGTTTGGGAGAAGTTGTAGTTCACGCCGGGAATTTGATTAAGTTCGCTTTCGATTTCACGTATAAGATCCGGCTTCGTTAAGCCCGGGCGCCATTGTTCTTGTGGCTTGAGGTTGACAAAGAACTCACAGTTAAAATAGCTCGTCGGATCAGTACCGTCGTCTGGCCGGCCAAGTTGGCTGACCACATCCAGAACTTCCGAGTGTTTTTTGAAGATGAGTCTCATCTGGTCCGCGAGTTGACTCGCATAGGAGAACGAGACTGTGTTGGGCATCATGGCTCGAACCCAGAGGTTGCCCTCTTCGAGTTTTGGCATAAACTCTCCGCCGACAAAAGGCAGAGTCGAGAGTGTCGCGCCGAGGGCGACGAGGGCAAGGACCACGGTCATCACAGGACGCGTGACAGCACCCCTTAGAAGCTGCGAATAAACTCGCCTGATGCCCCGAATCACGAACGTTTCATGTTCTTCCGTCTGTGGCTTAAGGACAAGCGAAGCCATCACTGGAGAAAACGTCAGAGCGAGCAAGAGCGCGCCAGTGAGGGCGAAACCATAGGTGAGGGCCATCGGCCCAAAAACCTTTCCCTCAACGCCCGTCATCGTAAACAAAGGGATGAAGGCTGCAACGATGATCGCGGAGGAAAAGAAGATTGGTTTACTTACTTCTTGCGCAGCCAAAACGGTCGTTCGCCGTATGTTATGGCGATAGGGATTTGGCTCGGATAGATGGCGGTAGATGTTCTCAACCATCACGACGGATGCATCGACAATGATTCCGAAATCGATCGCTCCCATTGAAATCAAGTTAGCGGAATCGCCTCGTATCACCATCACGATGAACGTGAAAAGAAGAGAAAGTGGGATAGACAGAGCAACAACAAGCGAAGCACGAAGATCGCCCAAAAACGCCAAAAGGATCAGCGCGACGAGGATCATGCCTTCGATCAGCGTGTGTGTGACGGTACGAGTGGTGACGTTGATGAGATTCGTGCGGTCGTAATAGGGAATGATGAACATTCCTTTCGGCAGTACTCCTTTATTGA
>DATFXZ010000088.1:0-2831 GCA_035315305.1 Terriglobia bacterium
GAGGATGCAATTTGAAGTTGCGAGCAATGAGCAAGGTCATTGCCCCCGCACAAGTTCCGCGAATATCCTGAGGTCGGCGAGGTTAACGTCCGACACGGCCCAATAGTTCATACCGCCTTTCGCCCAGTGCACGATGTGAAATCCTCCACTCTCGCTATAGGCAGCAGATGAGTTGCCTGAACCCGAAGCCACGACAAACAGGTTAATGATGTGTTCCCGCACCTTATAGACGATGGCTGCCGAGGGCATGCCTTTGACGACGTCCAATCGGCCGCCGATCAAATTGAAGCCTTGAGCGGAAAGGTCAGGCACTCCGGGCGAAAAGGGCAACTTGCCCTGAAACCACGGCTTCACGGTGTGCTGATTCGAACTCGACACATCCACCAGATGCGCCGCCATCAGCGAGCGCAGATGACTGTCGACGATTTCGCGGTCGGCCGACGGGGTGCGCAACAACATCCACGCAGGTACCAGCACCAGAACGACGACAGCAACAACCGCGGCGATGGGTCCGACACGCCGCCACCACGGAACCGGAACCATCTCAGCGGCTGCTACTCGACGTCGCAATGTTGATGGCAGCTCAAAATATAGGCCGGAGTTTGCGATCTCGCGGCGAAGCTCTTGCAGGTCGCCATAATGGCCCGCGCACGAAGCACATTCAATCAGATGCTGTTCGAGACGAAGCGCCGCTATGACATCGAGCTCGCCATCCAGGTACGGGCTGAGGTAAGACTCTGCTTCCTTACAGCTCATCCGCCCTCCGTTCGACCATCAATTCGCGCAGCAATAGATTGCGTGCTCGCGCCAGTCGTGACATTACCGTGCCGATCGGGACATTCAGAATCTCGGCAATCTCCTTGTAAGAGAGTTCTTCCAGCTCACGCAAGATCAGGGTGTCGCGGAATTCGTCCGGAAGTTGCTCGATCGCCGTCCGCACTCGACGCCGTCGCATCTTCTCAAACAGCGCGTTCTCCGGATTGAGATTCGTGTCCATCGGTTCAGACTCTATCTCGTTCCATGGCGATGTGGTTTCGCTTTGGCGCCGCTGCAGAAGCGTCATTGCAGTATTGCGTACGATCACAAGCAGCCACACACGCGGATCGCCGCCTCGAAAGCTTTCCAACGACCGAAAGGCCTTCACAAACGACTCCTGTACAATGTCTTCAGCGTCGTGGTCGTTGCGTACCAACCAGCGCGCGAAGTTGTACGCCGCGCGCAAATGTGGCCATAGGGTCTCATCGAAGTATCTGGTCCTGTCGTGCAATGATCGCCCCCGGACTTCTCAGCGCAGGGAACACCCAACCCGTTTTGCAGGTCGGCCTCGCCTGCGGATAACGAAGAAACCGCATCCGACGAGGCCCCCCATCAATAATGACTCCATGCACTGTGATTTTATTCCCGGCTTCGCAACCGGGAATAAACCGCTCCGTCCGGTTGTCACTTCTTCGGAAGCAGAAGATCACAAACGGAGGGTCAACCATGCGGATGCACTTATTGATTTCAGCGGCTATTCTTCTTTCGGTTGCCGATACCGCACAGTCCCAGGGCGTCGAGCCGACCGCTGGGACTTGGCACACGTGGGCGATTTCCAATCTGGCGTCATATCGCCTTCCACCGCCACCCAGCCACGGACAAAGCCAGGCCGAGGCGAAGAAGTTGGAGATGCTCGCGTTACAGCGCGATGCGGAGGCAGTCGCTGCCGTTCGTTTCTTTGACTCCGGTTCTCCGGCTTATCGCTGGATTCAGACCGCTCAACAGGAAGTGACGAGCCACAATCTGGGAGGGCCCGGAGGGACGCGTGCGATGTCTCTCGTTGCAGTTGCACTAAATGACACGATGATCGCCGCCTGGGATTCTAAATACGCCTACAATCGCCTGCGGCCCACGGAAATCGACAAGCAGCTCACAACGTTGATTGCAGTGCCACACAGTCCTTCGTATCCCTCCGAACACGCAGCAGCCGCGGGTGTGGCGGCCGCAGTTCTGGGCTACCTATTTCCCGACCACAAGGCGAACTTCGACTCGATGGCGGAGAGCGCCGGGCAATCGCGGCTCATCGCTGGTACGGAATTTCCGAGTGACGTATCGGCCGGTTTGTCGTTGGGCCAATCGATAGGCGATGCCGTGATCGCACGCGCAAAGTCCGACGGTTTCGATAGCGTTTTTATTGGCTCGTTCCCTCCCATGACCGGTGTATGGAGCAATTCAAACCCGGTTTACCCCCTGGCCGGAAGCTGGAAGCCGTGGGCTCTGTCGTCAGGCAGTCAGCTTCGGCTTCCGCCGCCTCCGGATTTCGGGACAGATGAATTTCAGGCGCAGGTCAATGCCCTGAAAGAGTTCGGAAGAACGGTAGCCAGCAACCATACCGCATGGTTTTGGCAGCCCTCATTTATCGACCCGTGGATCGATAGTGTCAATCAGCTTCTGTTCGAGAACCATCTCGACCGGAACCCACCGAAGGCGGCGCAGATCTATGCACTCGTGATGATCGCCCAGCATGATGCAAGCATCGCGTGTTGGGACACCAAATACTCTTACCTGGAATTAAGGCCGACGATGGCGGACGCGGCGATCACAACCCTGTTCCCCACACCGGCGCATCCGAGCTATCCATCAGGACACGCCTGTGCTTCGGCAGCCGCCGCCGGAGCCCTTTCGGCCGTGTTTCCGGACTCGGCCAGCGCTTTCGTTGATCGCGGCCGCGAAGCAGGCCTCTCGACGTTTTACGCAGGCATTCATTTTCTGATCGACGTGGATCAGGGCCTCGTTCTCGGCAACGCCGTTGCGCAGATTGTCGTGCATCAAGCGGGGGTCGCACAGTGAGTTGC
>DATFXZ010000089.1:0-2859 GCA_035315305.1 Terriglobia bacterium
TACGGCTGGATTCACCAAAAGTACATGATTGCCGACCTTGAACGCGAGTGTTTCGCCAGTCTCCGGCATACAAAAATCCCCGACGTGCTTGTTAGCAATTTGAGCACCGGCAGACGCCGGTCAAAACGATGTCGGCCGTACAACACATTAGCGAACATACATTAGGAGAAAATCCGATACATAGGTTCTTGCTCGTTCTGAAACGAGGAAAATTTCATTCACGGGCGAAAGGTTAACGTTGCCCGCGAAACGTAGTATGGGCTGTCATGTAGCCGCGTTTTTCTTCCGCACCATCCGTACTCGCGACACTTCTGGCGATCGTATTCCCACCGGAACGTCTAGAACCGCGTAGCAACTGCGCCAGCACGCACCGGATTTGTGGCCGGTCTTTGCCAGCATCAAGAAAGAACCTGCTTCTCGTAAATGCCGGTATTCGATTGATTGCAGCAAAGTTTGCTTGGAAAGACACATCGGTGATGTACAGCGCGTCGCTTTCAGTGAGTTGCAGTGCGCAAGACTCCGCAAAACGACGCAACAAAATTGAAATTCCGCACCCTGGGCGCACCTTGATTTGCGCATTAGCAGCGCCGCTCGATTGGCTCATCCTTTGACAGATCCGCCGAGCCGATTTGCGGCAGCTCGTGAAATATTGGCGGCGTGCGCGAAAGGTGGCCGCGTGAGCCGTAGACGCGGAGAACAAGGAGGATCATGATGAGCGCGATACTTCCATCGATTCGAGACGCCCGAAAACGCATGAACGCGCCAAGCAGGCACTCGGCCGAATGCTCACGCATCGATGAGTGCCAAGACTAGGCCGACGAATCTCGATCAGTCATTTCTTTATTAACAGTAATTTCGCAGAACGTCTCACCGTCCCTCGCCATGGCCGTCTTCACCCCAAGCAACCGGTTGGCCGGTGGACGGATCTAGAATCAACCGCCTTTCGCGGACGCCGTCCTGCGAAAAATCGAACATGGGAAAAAGCGACCCGGCGATGGCATCGGTTGACTGATTGCCAATTCTTCCGAGGCCCCAATTATCTTCAATGAAGCGCAAGACGGAAGACTGGTCCGTTACGCTGTGGTCAACGAAGTTGTGTTTGGCGAAGGGCGAAATTACCAGCAGAGGCTGGCGCGGACCATATCCACAGCGGTTTTGATACGCGCCTGCCTTCGGAGTCCCGCAGGATGCAACGCCGGAGAGGGTGTCGTCCGGAGTGCTCGAAGGGGTTACGATTGGGCCAATGGCATGATCGTACCAGCCGTCAGAGTCGTCATACAAAACGATAATCGCAGTTTCCTTCCAGAACGGGGACTTCATTATTGCGTTTATGGTATTCACCAGGAACGTCTGCTCGTCGATTGGATCCGAGTAAGCGGCATGACCATCCTGGTAGGCGGCGGCCTTCAGGTAGCTGACGGCCGGGAGATTGCCGGCAGCCAGAGCAGTGAAGAAATCGCTGAGATCGTACTGATGATTCGCCTGATCCGTTTGTCCGACCGGAGCGATTGGAGGCAGGTGATGCTGGTTGTGCGTGCTGGGATAATATTGGAACGGCTCGTGGTGCGGAATGTAATCGTTCACGGAAGCGCCCGCAATGTTCGTATGCGCCGTCGCGCATACGGCTGTACCGCCTACCACCGACGACGGTCGGAAGCCGCCTTGGAACCACCCCCAGGTAATTCCTTTGGCGTTGAGTAGATCGCCAACGTTCGTGCCGGACATCGCTGCCTTCGCCGCCGTAGCGATAGTGCAGTCATCGAAGTCAGCAATCGGGCGAGGATCACCAATGATGCTGCCATTTGCAACGTTGTCCGGAATATCCGGCGTAGTCGTTCCGTGGGTCTGGCCGGAAATCAAGTTCAGAGCGCCCGGCGTGGAGGGTCCAAACGTAGTACTGAAGGAGTTGTCGCTCATGGCGAAGTGTTGGGCGTAGTTCCAAAGCGCGGTCACGACGTTGCCGTCGTAGTAATCCATCACGATGCTCTTGTCGGCGCAACTCGATCCGGCGAGAGTCTCGACGAACTTGTCCATCAGACCGTGGTCAAATGCGGATTGTTCGTCCTTGTAGCCATGATCCTGGTCACAGGTAACAAGTTGGGAAAGGACGCGATCCAAGCGTTGAGGATTAGCCGAATTCGGGTTGTTGTTTAGCAGGCCGGAGGTCAACAGACCATTTACCGTCGGTGTGCCGGAGCGTGCATGGAAGGCTGGTTCGCCCGTTGGGTTCGTAGCGAAAGGATAGGTGCCGAAGTAATGATCGAAGGATACGTTTTCCTGAAAGATAACCACCAAATGTTGAATCGGAGTGGCCGTATTATTAGCGGCCCTCACTGGCGCGAGCCCGATCATGACTACAAGCGCAGGAAGGATGCGCGACAACCATTTCGGTGCAAGAGTCAGTTGCCTCATGTTTTTATTTCTCCTTCGTTGTTTAAGTCCCCGGCACCAACAACCCGGCCAGGTTTGAATTAGGCATTAAGGAATGTCATCGCTGAATGACCTTCCAATGACACTTCCATGAAATTTTCGAGAATGCCGAGAGGCGCGGCACACTTGCAAGTAGGCAAATCTACGAAGAGTGTCAAGCCGTACTTGTTCCTTTCTTAATTCGTAGAATCGGTCTTGCCGCCATCGAGGTACGCAGATCAAATGCGATGAACAAGCACTGACGTATAATCTCCCGCTAAGGAGCACCCGATGAAACGGAAGACCCCTCTCGATCGGTTGGTTCTATTCGTTAGTGTTTGCCTAGTGGCGGGCTCAGCCTTAGGCCAAGCGAAAACCGAAAAGAATGCGAACCTTATCGAAATCAATTCCGCCCCTAAGCTGGAATTGATGACGCTTCCCGGCATTGGC
>DATFXZ010000090.1:0-20045 GCA_035315305.1 Terriglobia bacterium
ACAAGCCGGACGCGTAACAATCTTCACCAAGGCAGAAATCACCGAATCCAATTCCATGTACGCCCAAGGCGGGATCGCGGCCGCAATTGGGCGGGATGACAACATTCAGAAGCACTATGCCGACACGATGACAGCAGGCGCGGGACTCTGTGATCCGACAGCCGTGCGCGTTTTGGTTGAACACGGCCCCGCAGAGATCGAGCGTCTGTTGCACTGGGGAGCGGATTTTGAACGCGAAGGAGATGCGTTGTCCCTCTCGCGCGAGGGGGGGCATGGTGCAGCGCGCATTGTACATGGCAATGGAGGACTGACCGGCAAAGTCGTCGTAGACACTCTCCTGGCGCGCGTGCGTGCCGATTCGAACGTCAACATCGTGCCGTTCACCTTTTTTCGCGAACTGATCGTCGATAGTGATCGGGTCGTCGGAATTCAGCTCGAGCACGATGATCATGTGGCGAGCTGTTATGGGAAGGCGACGCTTCTCGCAACGGGCGGAGGATCCCAAGTTTATTCGCAGAGTACCAATCCCGAAACCGCGACAGGTGACGGACTCGCTGCCGCCTATCATGCCGGAGCAGAACTGCGAGATATGGAGTTCGTCCAATTTCATCCGACCGTGTTGAGTTTGCGAGGCGCTCCAAGATTCCTGTTGACTGAAGCCCTGCGCGGCGAAGGCGCCCACATCGTCAATGATCGAGATGAGCGATTCGTCGACGAACTGCTGACGCGTGACGAGGTCAGCCGGGCCGTATTCAAGGAAATGACCGCCCGATCAGACGCAAAGGTTTTCCTCGACATGACTCACATACCCGCAGACATATTGCGGAACAAATTCCGGCACGTGTATACAACCTGCCTCAATTACGGTCTCGATATCACACACGAGCGCATTCCGATTACGCCTGCAGCGCATTACTTCATGGGCGGTGTGCGAACCGACCTGAGTGGTCGTGCCAGCCTGCGAGGTTTGTATGCGGCCGGCGAAGTTGCTTCCACAGCCGTCCACGGAGCCAACCGCCTGGCTAGCAATTCCCTGCTCGAAGCGTTGGTGTTTGGCGGACGGGCAGCCGCAAGCATGAAGGAGGAGAAAGAGGTCAGTCCGCTAGCGGGAACAAGCCAATCCTCCGGTAAACCCACTACAGTAAACGCGGAGATTCGGAATATCTCATGGCGCTATGCCGGCATCGTCCGAAATGCAGAGGGGCTTCAGACAGGACTGAACCTGTTGGGCCGGATTCAAGAGAACTCAAATCTGCTTACTGTTGCGCGTCTGATCCACGAATGCGCGCTCGCACGACAAGAAAGCCGTGGTGCTCATTATCGAGAGGATTTCCCAAACTCAGGTGAAGCCAGGGTTCATTCGACTGTACAGAAATCACGCGGATTGAAATTGGAGTAATTACAGGGCGAAATAGTTCAAAAACGAGAACCAGGTCGCAAGACGCGTCAGACTTCCAGTCAAAATTAACACACCAACGGTCACGACCAACGCTCCACTGACGACTTCAACAGCGTGGAAATGCTTCTTGAAGCGGCTGTAGAAAGCGAGGAATTTGTTGAGAGCGATGCTGGTGAGCAAAAACGGAATGCCAAGACCGGCAGAATAGATGGCCAGAAGGAACATGCCTTGAGTCACTGTCTGCTTCGTGCTGGCAAGCGTCAAAATGCCGGCTAGAATCGGACCAATGCAAGGCGTCCAACCAAACGCAAAAGCCAAACCGAGCACGAGCGCTCCGATTACACCCCGAGGTTTTTCGATATTATGGAAACGTTTGTCTTTGTAGAGGAAGTTGATCTTCAGAACTCCCATCAGGTGAATTCCAAAAACAATCAGGATCAGGCCGGCGAGCTGCTCTAACAGACGATGGCGCGAAAGAAGGAACTGTCCAAGCCATGTCGCCGTCGCCCCGAGCATGATAAACGTGATCGAGAAGCCGACAATAAACATGACTGAATTCAGCAAAACGGTCCGAAGCAGGGATGCATCGTTCGCCTTAAGGCGGTCCAGCGAGGTTCCGGAAATAATCGAAATATAGCCGGGGACGAGGGGAAGAACGCACGGAGATAGAAACGAAATGAGCCCGGCTGTAAATGCGTAGAAAAACGAAACGTTATCCATAGAAGCTGTATAGTGTACCGTATCAGGAGGCGGACCGGAGGCACGATCTGTCCTCAAATCTCACATCCGCCATCGCCATTTTGTAATATCTATTCGCAATAGCAATCAATGGATTAGCGATTTATCGCTGGCAAAATTGCAGATATTTTATCCTTCGGGCAAAAATGAACTCGGGCTTTCGATTCCTCGCTGCTCATAAATACGGAGCAGCACGATCTGTTCCCAAGTCTCACATCCGCCATACGCCATCGCCAAATTTGTAATATCTATTCGCAATACCAACCATTGACTAGCAATCTGTCGCTAGCAAAATTGGAATTTTGATTGCACACCTGACGGTTCGCGATGGCGGATTGCTAACGTTCCACGACGACATTTGCCGACGGCACAGTCAACTTGATCAGACTGCCGTCGGCGGCAGTGGTTGCCTGCATCTTGACGTCGCCGACCATGAGGTCATAGGTGCGAGGCCCGGTGCTTTGGGTCATGGCTGATCCGATACTCATGTCCTGTGGAACAAAAATGGAAAAGTCGCTTTGGCCCATTTGAGCGCGGTATAAGAGGACGAGGTAATGATGGAAAAAATTGTTATCCAGAATCACACCGCCGTCGGGAAACCGAAAATCGGTAGACGAACTTTCGCCGCGGGCAACGGTTTGCAATTCGCTCAAAGGTGACGCGACTTTTACGCGTATCAATCCTTCCTGGTTCGCCACTTCATAAGAAATCAACTCCAATTTGTTGTTTAGCTCCATCTTGCTGGATATGGTGACGTCTCCTATCGTGGCCTTACCGTCAATTACGTAATCCGAACCACGCATCACTATCGTGAATTCCTCCGCTCCGATCTTCCTGCCATCCTTCACGATGTTAAAGCGCCCATGCTCGATCTTCACCGGCATGAACAGGAGTAGAAGGGACAATAAAAGGCTCATAATTTTCGCAACACTCCCATAATCTCATCCACGGCTGATTCCGGAGTGCCATCATCGGTCGAAACGTGCACCCTTGCGAGGGCATAAAACGGTTCGCGACTTTGATACAGGCTTTCCGCTTGAGCTTGATCAACGAACTTCGGCCGCGTGCCGTCAATTTTCACACGATGGACGAGTTTGGAGAAAGAGACTTTCAGCCACACGGTAAGGCCGGTTTTTTCCGCGACGTCCCGATTCTCAGCGTCCATGTACGCGCCGCCGCCAAGTGCAATAACTGATTTCCGTGACGACGAAACATCCTTCAAACAGAGCCGTTCAATGTTTCTGAAGTAGACCTCACCGTTCTCGCGAAAGATTTCGGCGATCGGCCGTCCTTCGCGACGCTCGATTTCTGCATCGAGATCGATAAATTTCCAACCGAGTTTCTTGGCAAGTCGCTGACCGACGGTGCTCTTCCCGGCACCCATGAAGCCAATGAGGTAAATGCGATTATGTGCCACTCGGAGTCATTTACCGGGCTTGTGCTTCGCTTGTATTTTCGGAACGCGATCGATAATACTGCTGGCCTTCTTGAGAGAAAAGGACCCAGAACGCATAAACAGCGACGGCCGTGCCGATCGGAAAATGGAATAGCAGCAAGACGGCGACGATGGTTGCAAACGTCCGTGCCCAGCTTCGATATTGCAACAATCCGACTCCCGCCGCCGCGGTAGCAGCCGCTACCGCAATAATGGCTAACCCAACGACCGAAGTGAGCCAGGCCACAAATGGTGGAATGCCTGTGGGCATCTCGCGCACCATCGGCAGCGGCATATGCCGGAGGACCTGGCTCGCGAAAAGAACGGTCGTCCCGCCAATTGCTGTGAGAATGCCGCTTCCAATGAGCAGCCAACCGAGGATGTTGACGTGCATGTTCATGTCGTGTTCGGTTCTTTTTACTGTTGGAACGGTTGGTGGAGGAGAAGCTGCCGCGGCGGTTATCTGCTGTCCGCACTTACTGCAGAATCGCGCATGCTGTTCGACTTCACTTCCGCATTGCGTGCAAAACATATCGTTCAACCTCTTTTTTCCAAGCGAATAGACCCGTTGCGCGTACTGATCGTCAGCTGTGGGCCGTCGTGCCCAAGCTCCCCGTGGATTATTCGCTCGCGATTCGATCGGTCGACATACAGTCCATCGAAATCGGAATCGACATCGCCGTAGACGGTCCTCGCATCGATTTTGAATGCTGAACTCGAAGGAAGTTCCAGAGTGACATTTGCATAGCGCGAGTCGATCGAAACATTTTTCTGCGGGCCTCTTGCGAATGATAGCAAGAGATCACCGTTTCGGCTGGTCACAGTTACGGCACCTCTTGGATCCCTGATCGTTACGTTTTGATAAGAACTATTGGCGCGGATGTCTCCTTCAATGTGATCAACATCGACAGAATTGTTTCGCCCCGTAATGGTCAAGTCACCCTGAACGTTCTGCACGTTAATAGGCGCGTAGGAATTGTCGATTGTGGCACTACCTTTCACGCCGGAGACGTCGACGGATCCATTCCTGGTCAGAATCTGCAGATCGCCGCCTACATTCTTAACGGTTGTATTGGAATATCTATTGCTGATAATGACGCCTTCAGTAATGTCCTGAACCGTTACTCCGCCGTTGCGGTTGTCAAGCTCCACTCTTCCGGTAATGTTTCGAATTTCCAGGTCGCCGTATCGATTAGCGACAGCCTGGTTTCCGGTGAGGTCTTCAAGCAAGATGCGGCCATTTCGATTATTCAGATGCACCGCAGAGCGCCTCGGTACATGGACGGTCAAACTACTTTTGAAGCGCTGGCGGGGCGATCCGCGAAATCCGGACTGGTCGCGATTCGACAGAATCCGGTAGTTCGATCCTTCGCCCTCAATTGAAAACGTGAACTCCCGGTCCAGCCGATCGGCCTCTTCACGACTGGAGGCTCGAATTGTCTTCTTCACATCAACAACGATTTCATTCGACTCGGCGGGACGTACTTCGACATCCCCGAAAAAGTTCACAATTTCGATTGCCGAGTCTGCTGCCACGCTCTGACGTTCGACACGTTGATCAAAGCTGTAGTTGTCACCCGTAATATCCCAGAGGTCAATATCACCGATAGCAAAGATGTTCCCGATATCGGAACTGACATGGGCGGCGGTTGTTATAGCGCTTCCGGCAAAGATCACAAAAATCAGAAGTACAACTTCCCCGCCGGAGAACAAGGGCCGATTGTCACCCGCTCGGCGAAACCGAATGTAATCGACGACTTTGAGCAGACCCCAGCCGATCAACAAGGCCGGCCAATAAAGCGCCACGTATGGCCAAATGTGAAGCGGGTACCCCATGTTGTACGCCAGCAGCAGCCCGCCAATAGCGACGAGGGTCAGTCCCCAAAAGATTGCTCCTGCACTCCGACTAACGCTCATTCGCCCTCCTTCTTGCCGTCCGTTTTTTCCGGGTGGCCCTGAAAATATTCGAAAACCTTAGCGAGGCCGATAACGATGAGAATGACCGGCCACATTTTTCCAAATCGAAAAACACCGGGATATAGGTTGTTCAGCAAAAACAAAACACCGATAACGATGAGTAATAGCGGACCCAGCATCTATACTGGCCTTTCTTGATGTTTCTTCAGCAGCCAAACGCCGATGACAACCAACGCAACAGGCCAGAGTCTAGCAATGCGATGCAAATCGAACACATCCAGATTTCCGAGCAAATACAGACCTCCGATGACCACGAGAGCGATCCCGCCCCAAAGCTCTCGATCCTTCACGCTGCCGAATTGTTGTTGCAGCCGGTCAATGGGCGTCTCCAACATGACTCCTTGCGCACCCAACATCCGTTTCTTCGCTGTGTAATAAGCCTCGAATGGCATGTAGAAATAAAAAGCTGCGGACGCCAGTCCGAAGAGTGCAGCATCAGTAGCGTTCGATAAAGACACGAGAGTCCCGAAGATCAAAATGTGTACTGCAGCCTTGACGAACTCGCCGTTGTAGATCGCACCGACACCCGGAATCAGTCCTAGCGCGAATGCCGCACCCGGGTTGGTTCCTGCAATAACTTCGTTTCTTGCCGTCGGGCCGTTTGCAGTAGACGATGTCGTGGGCTTTCCTTCGATGAGATCGCCGAGACACGGTTCGCAGTAGACGCTTCCCCGCACGTTGCGGATACATTCATTACAGAGCGCGCGCCCACAGTGAATGCAGAACGCCACGTTTGGTGCTTCTGCATGATAAAAACAATTCATTTAAGAAATCTCCCTAAGCTGCTCGATTCGAGTTTTGATCTCATTCACCAGCGGTGATCGAAAGTATCTGCGAACCGCTTCGTCATATGCGCGGTTCACCGCACCTTGCGCTTCGTAGTAGATCGCAGCCGGATTGCGAACGACAGTCGTCCACTGTGGTGAGATGCCGGCGAGACTGCCCAACCAGCCCAAAACCAACGCCGCCGTAAACAGGCCCAACGCGGGACGCGGATCAGCGATCCACTTCCAGATAACCGCGATCGTGTCGGTCCAGCGCTCTCGCGCAAGGCGCGGTGTATTGGCGAGGATTCGCGCCGGCAGCCAGGACGGAGGTTCGTGCACGGGAAACGTTCGTCCCCAGGCCAGCACGTCACTCATGCCCGCGAGCAGTTCACTGCAAGCACGGCAAGACTGGAGGTGCAAGTCTACGGCACTGCGCTCATGCGGACTGAGCGCGCCTTCCAGATAATCCGACATTCGTTCTTCGCAATGCGCGCAATTCATAAACGGTCTTTCATTTTTCCGAGTATTCGTGCCAATTCCGCGCGACCCCGATTAATTCTGGACTTCACCGTACCTAAAGGCAGCTTCAACATATCCGCAATTTCTTCATAAGTGAACTCTTCTAAATCTCTCAAGATCACCGCTTCACGAAGATCCTCTGAAATCCGGAGCAGGGCCTGATGAACTCGTTCGGACAGCTCCAGCTGCTCGAGCGCTTCCGCCGGGCTGGCATAACGCGCCGGATTCTCTTCGGCCTTTTCGTACTCGACTTCGAGCGAGTCAGTACGGGTGCGTTCGGTCTTGAATTTCCGGTAGTGGTCGATGATGTGGTTGCGGCCAACCCGGACGATCCATGTCACGAGCGCCCCAGACTCGGGCCGGTAAGAATTGAGAGTCCGATAAATCTTCAGGAAGATCTCCTGTGTTAAGTCTTCGGCCTCATCAAATCTTCCCGTGAAGCGGTATGCCAGGTTGTAAACCCTCGTGGTGTGCTGGCGAACTATAGTTTCCCAGGCTGCATGGTTGCCACCCAGACATTCTTTCACCAGCTCCGCATCGGTTGTGTGCAACCTGTCTTGGCTCCGTATGCTTCAGCTACTTCGTTACCTCATTTGAAATCAACGAGGTGGCCCGAAGAAAAGTTTCAAATTCTTCTCGGCTTTCTGAGATAATCGCCCAATTATGAACCGGAAGTCATTCCTTTTCTTATGCTTGGCAGCGATCTGCATCTATTTGTTATATAAGCTCAGTGCCTGGGGTTTCGACTGGTCACTGTTCTTATCCAGTTTAGAAAATGTTCAGCCTGGTTGGTTGGCAGCCTCCATATTCGCGACGATGCTGACTTACGTCGCACGCTCAATCCGGTGGCAGGTCCTCCTGAATCCACTCAAGTCCGTCCGGATGGGGTCGCTCATCACCACGAATCTTTTGGGATTTTCCGCAATCTACCTGATCGGGCGTCCCGGTGAATTGGTCCGACCTCTTTGGCTGACACGCCAGGCACGCATTCCTTTGACGGCATCGGTGGCAACGGTGATTGTCGAGCGCGTGCTTGATACATTGATGCTCATTGCACTGTTCGGATGGGCGCTCTTAGTGGTGCAGTTGCCGTCTGCCGCCGCACATACCATAACGTTGATGAAAAATGCGGCTTGGGTGATGGTCGCAAGCTCGGTGGCGGCAATCATTTTTCTGTTTTTGTTTCGCTCTAATGTCGATCGCATCAACCGCTACGTTCCGTTTAAAAAGCTGCATTCACTCCTGAAGAACTTCTCGGAAGGTTTATCGTTCCTGGACCGAACGCGAAATTTTGGGTTGGCATTAGTCCATTCGGCCGTAGTCTGGGCGACGATCGTGCTGCAATTCTGGTTCATGTTGCTGGGAATGAATTTCAATTTTCCCGTTTCCGCGGCAACGTTGATCATGGTCGGAGCGGCGATTGGATCGGTGGCACAATTGCCCGCAGTCGGTGGGGGCTTTCAGGCGCTGTATGTCTTTTTCATGACGACCTTTTTCGGTATTCCTGCTGAAAGGGCGGTCGCATCTGCACTGATCGCGTGGATATCGCAATCCGTTCCGACAGTTGTCGCCGGCGGCGTATATATGATCTCCCATGGCCTGTCCCTGAAGGACCTCAGGACAGCAGCAGCGGAATAAAATAATGAAATGCCCGTTCTGCGGCCACCTGCAGGATAAGGTCGTTGATTCGCGCGAGAGCAAGGAAGGGGATGCAATTCGCCGGCGGCGTCAGTGCCTGGAATGCCACCGTCGTTTCACGAGCTACGAACGCATAGACGAAATCCCGTACATGGTCGTCAAGAAGGATGGGCGCCGCGAACGATTTGAACGACAAAAAGTGCTGGCGGGCCTGTTGAAAGCGTGCGAGAAGCGGCCCGTTTCGATGATGCAATTGGAAACCATAGCCGACAAAGCGGAGATGATGGTTCAGGATTCCAGCGAACGTGAAGTTTCAACAACGGGCATTGGCGAACTGATCATGAATGAGCTGAAAAGCCTCGACAAAGTAGCCTACGTTCGGTTCGCCTCCGTCTATCTGGACTTTAAGGATGTCCAGGAGTTTATGAGCGAGCTCAAAGAACTGCTGAAAAGCCGCGAGTAGTATGTATTTCGAGTTTCAAGAGCAGCCGCAGCAGGGCGCGACGTGGAGTCCGGCTATGGACGTCTGCGAGCGCTCGAATGAGCTTGTTATCTTCGTCGAAATGCCTGGTGTCGACCGCTCCGACATGCAGGTCGCCTGGAACGAAGGTATTCTGATCATTTCGGGCCTCAAGCGCCAACGTCCGTCCGGCCGCGGCGTCGAAACATACCTGTGTGTGGAGCGCGCCTATGGCCATTTTCGCAGAGAAATTTCTGTCAAAATTCCTGTCGACTACAAAAATGCCAAAGCTGAGTTGAGAGACGGACTGTTGAAAATACGTCTCCCGAAGCGGACCGAAGCGGATGTCACGACGATTCCGATACTATGAAAGGAAATTCCGGGACAATATTTCCCAGCGTGCATCGGACGAGACCTGAGCATATAGATTATGAGCATGGAACTGGTCAAAGCTGAGCAAACGCCTGAGCAGCAACAAGTCACAATTCCGGACGTCTTGCCCGTGCTGCCTATGCCCGACATCGTGGTCTTCCCGTACATGATCGTGCCGCTGTTTGTGAACCGCGAGCGATCGGCTAAAGCCGTCGATCATGCGCTTGCAGAAAACCGAATGATCATGTTGGTTTCGCAGAAAGATCCCAATATCGACGAGCCAAAAGCAGCAGACCTTTACGACTTCGGCACCGTGTCCGTCATCATGCGGATGCTGAAGATGCCGGACGGCCGGGTTCGCATTCTGGTTCAGGGTTTCTCTCGAGCTCAGGTTGAATTCTTCGATGAATCTAATCCGTACATCTCGGCCAAAATCCAGCCTCGGGCGGAGCCTCAAGTCACCGCTGCAACCCCGGAGCTCGAGGCGCTTATCCGCAACGTGAAATCAACCCTCGAAAGAATGGTTTCCCTCGGGAAGAACATTTCGCCCGACCTGGTCGCGATTGCGGCGAACTTAGATGACGCGGGTCGCCTATCCGATTTGGTCGCTTCAAACCTCGATCTGAAAGTCGATAAAGCGCAGGAAGTGCTCCAGCTGATCGACCCGATTGACCGGTTGCGCCGCGTTCATCAGTTGATGACAAAGGAGACGGAGGTTCTCGAGATCCAAAACGACATCAACACCCAGGCGCGTGGTGAAATGGACAAAACTCAGCGCGAGTTCTATCTGCGCCAGCAAATGAAGGCGATCCAGCAAGAGCTCGGCGAAGGTAATGAACTTCAGGAGGAGATCGAGCAGTACCGGGAAAAAATCAAAAAGGCGAAGATGCCGAAAGAGGTTCAAGAAGAGGCAGACCGCCAACTCGGCCGCCTGGAAAGAATGCATCCGGATGCTGCCGAAACCGCCACACTGCGCAACTATCTGGACTGGATGGTCTCACTGCCCTGGTCGAAGTCGACCAAGGACAATTTGGATTTGACAAAAGCACAGCAGATCTTGGACGAAGACCACTACGGTCTTGGAAAAATCAAGGACCGCATCATCGAGCACCTCGCTGTTCGAAAGTTGAAGAAGGATTCGAAAGGTCCGATCCTTTGCTTCGTTGGGCCGCCCGGCGTCGGCAAAACATCCCTCGGCAAATCGATCGCCCGCGCACTGGGACGGAAGTTCGTGCGTATGAGCCTGGGTGGGGTTCACGATGAAGCAGAGATCCGCGGCCACCGCCGCACGTACGTCGGCGCCATGCCGGGCCGCGTCATTCAAAGCATCCATCAGGCTGGTACGAACAATCCGGTGTTCATGATGGATGAGGTCGATAAGATCGGTGCGGATTTTCGCGGGGACCCATCGTCTGCATTGCTCGAGGTTCTGGACCCCGAACAGAACTTCGCTTTCAGAGATAACTATCTCAATGTTCCGTTCGATCTTTCGAACGTGATGTTCGTGACGACGGCCAACATGTTAGACCCAATCCAGCCGGCGTTCCGCGACCGTATGGAAATCATCCAACTGAGCGGTTACACCGAGGAAGAAAAGCTCGAGATCGCAAAGCGTCATCTCATTCCAAAGCAAATAGAACAGCATGGGCTGAAGAAAAGTCAGATCAATTTCACCGATGAAGGCATTCGGTCCATGATCAATTTGTATACACAGGAAGCGGGACTGAGAAATCTCGAGCGTGAAATCGCGGCGGTCTGCCGTAAGGTCGCCAAGCAAGTGGCAACCGGCGAGAAAAAGGTACGTAAGATTCATACCGACAATTTGGATCAATTCCTTGGCCGCCCCAAAATTTTCCAGGAAGAGTTGCTGAAGCGTGACCAGATCGGCGTCGCGACGGGTCTGGCGTGGACTCCCGTAGGCGGTGATGTGCTCTTCGTCGAAGCAACCGCGATGAGAGGAAGAGGCGGTTTAACGCTGACGGGACAACTAGGTGATGTCATGAAGGAGTCCGCACAAGCGGCACTGAGTTATGCCCGCTCGCATGCAAAGGAATTCGGCATCGCGGAAGATTTCTTTTCGAAGAACGACATTCATGTTCACGTCCCTGAAGGTGCCATTCCGAAAGATGGCCCATCGGCAGGTGTGACGATGGCGACCGCAATTCTCTCGTTGCTGACCGGCAAAGCCGTACACCGCAAAATCGCGATGACAGGCGAGATCACGCTCCGCGGCGAGGTGCTGCCGGTCGGCGGTATTAAAGAGAAAGTGCTGGCGGCCCGTCGAGCAAAAATCGATACGGTTATTCTTCCGGCGCTCAACAAACGCGATCTTGAAGACGTGAACGAAACCATTCGCAAAGAAATGCGGTTCATCCTCGTTGACGATATCAAGAGTGTCTTCAAGGCCGCTCTGCTCGAATCCAAAAAGCCGGGCAAAGTCGTGCGCGGCCCGCGCCGTCTTCGCAAAGGTGCTGAGGCCACTGTGTGAAACTCAGCGACTTGGGCGAGGGCGGACTCATCCGCCAAATCCGAGAGAGATTCGGCCCGAAGACCGCTCACTGGCCCGTTGGCATTGGTGATGACGCCGCCGTAATCGAGACTCCTTCCGGCTATTCCCTCGTGTTCTGCTCTGACCTCCTTGCCGAGAACACGCACTTTATTCGCGATCTTCATCCGGCAGATTCGATCGCTTACAAAGCGGTCGCCTCCAATGTCAGCGATGTCGCTGCAATGGGCGGAACCGCGACGCATTTTGTCATTTCACTTGCAGTTCCGAGTGATCTGGACTGGTCGTGGTTCGGAGCGTTTTTTGAAGGTCTCGAGAGCGCATGCCGTCAGTTCGATATCGCCCTGGCCGGTGGTGACTCGGCATCTGCGGATCACATCTTCGTCGATGTCGCCATGATTGGACGGGTCCGCCACGGACAGGCAGTGCGCCGGTCAGGCGCAAAGGTAGGAGACGGCATATACGTTACCGGAACGCTCGGCTCGTCTGCACTTGGTCTCGAACGCCTCAAAGCAGGCAAGACAAACGATGCTGCCGTGAGGCGCCACCTCTTTCCTGAACCAAGACATACGGTGGGATCAGCGGTCCTGGACAAAGCGCACGCGATGATCGATGTGAGCGACGGTCTTTCGGTCGATTTGAACCATATCCTCGAAGAATCGCAAGTCTCGGCAAGGATTTATAAAGACCGCCTTCCGATTTGGCCTGGCGCACAAGAGCATCACGCCCTGCACGGGGGTGAAGAATATGAGCTCATCGTGGTCGCATCCGAACTTCCCGCTGATGTGGCGGGAATTCCGCTTACCCGTATCGGAGAAATCATTGAATCAGGTATGCAGAACCAGCTATTCCTTATTGACGGCGCCACCGAATCCGTCCTCATCCCACGCGGGTGGCAACACTTTCAGAACCGCTGATCAAATCGATCAATCACTCGACGCTAAACTGAATTCGATTCGATACGACTTTTGAAGCCTCATCTTCGGCCCACAACTCGAAAGTACCGACGTCCAGCATTACGGTGTCGATCTTGTGAGAAAACTCCCCCCGCTCGGTCGTACGAAAACGCAGCGGATTGTACTCGCTTCCATCGGGTCTTCGGAGATGAGACATGACAGATCGGTTCGGAGTGAAACCGGTCCCCGTCAACTGAACCGGATCACCCATTTTGACCTTGGTGGGAGAAACACTGATCTCGGGTTTCTTCTGAGCATAGAAGCCGGCGACGGTAGCGCAAATCAGGAACCACAAAGACACAAAGACACAAAGGGCGCCAGGTCTTCGGATGTCGAAATTTCCTAATCGCGCGCCTAGCGCCCTTTGTGTCTGTATGCCTTTGTGGTTCCTGCGATACGTCACGGCGGCCAGTTTAGCCGAAAATCTTCGCACGCCCAAAAACCGGCGCTTTGGCTGGTGATGACCCGACATTAGACTGGCCGTGCCAGGATTGGCAAACGTCCGCTAGGAGCAAGGATGCTGGGTTCTAAGTCCGACAGTAG
This sequence comes from Terriglobia bacterium, assembly GCA_035315305.1. Taxonomy (GTDB): domain Bacteria; phylum Acidobacteriota; class Terriglobia; order 20CM-2-55-15; family 20CM-2-55-15; genus 20CM-2-55-15. Next base: position 13,311 of record DATFXZ010000090.1, read on the forward strand.
CAAGGGTTTTGGCCATCGCGCATGGCGCGTATTCCACTCCGTCGCAGTCGCGACAATCTATCTGATCTCCTTTGTAGGCCTTCACGGTCTGACGGCAAGTTTGCAGATCTTTCCTGAAATCGGGCCCTGGAATTTGTCGGCGGGCCTAAGCCTTTGGTTGTTGGATATTAGTTTCGGCTATCTCCCGCTGGTGCTTGCCGCTCATGTCATCTCACTCATCTGGCCGGCTAACGCATTGACGGGATGGCAGATGATGATGATGGCCGCGGTTTCAACGGGTGTCTACGCGCTTTGGTCCATCATCATGCGAAAGCACTCCGCTCAACCCAGGATCGACCTTCTCGATCGCAGGAGTCTTTTCAGCTTCATCATCACAGCGCCGGCCATCGCGATGATGCTCTCCATCCTCGTCACCACGGTACTGAATTTCACGGGACACGTTGCGGATAGCGGTGTGCGGTCGGCAGTGTTAGCCGGATTTGTCGGAAACACCATCGGAATGGTTTTGGTGACGCCATTCTTCCTTTGGAGCGGCGATGCGCTTACGGAAGCCTTGCTCGACGCGATGGGCGGAAATGCCGCAGTAAGGAGCAGGACCGAAGCTGTTCCACCAATTCCTAGTCCGATGTCAGCGATTCCTCTGGCCATCTTCGGAGCACTTCTTTATTTCTTTCTCGGCTCGAGCGTTACCGATCAGTTGTTCGTGTTGTTCTGTCTGATCTCAGCACCACTCATTTGCATGGCCTTGAAGTACGGGCTGAACGGTACGGCCAGCGTACTGCTGATGCTCGGCGTCGTAGCGGCAGTGAGGGCTCAGACCGGTCAGCCTGCACAAGATCCAATTTGGATTCAGATGGTCGTGATCGTTTCTTCGTTGAACACGATGGTCATAGGCTCATTGGTAAGCCAGGGTCACTATCATGAAGGAACCACTAAACGGCACGCCGCGCTTCTAAATTCCGTCAGTTTCGCAACGGAACAGCTACTCGTGATGACTGACCAAGACAAGAACGTCAACGAAGTGTTACGCCATTTGGCCACAGAAGCTGGAGTCACTCGCATCTACGTCGTGGAAAATCGCCAGAATACAAATGGTTCGATCGCCTACGAGCATTGGTCCGAAGACGCGGCGGTTGATCAACACTACCTGCAATTGTTGAACGTAGTCCGAAGTAAACACATTCGAGATCGGGCTGACTCACTCGCAAAAGGCGAGGCCCTACAGCACCGAGCTGCGGATTTGCCCGAAGATGAACACGCCATCATGTCGGCTTTGAACATTCGCGTTTCTATCATTCTGCCGATCTTTGCCGGTGGTCAGTGGTGGGGTTGTCTCGGTTTAGATCAGTGTTCGACCGGACGGATGTGGTCTGACGCCGAAGTCAACGCTTTCAAAGCGGCAAGTCGCGCCCTTGGAAATCTCCTGGCCCATACCAATGTCGAACAACAGTTCCGGCAATTCACCGGAAACATCCCCGCAGTGTTTTGGATCGCGTCCCCTGATGGGCTCCAGCGGACGTATGTCAGTCCCGCTTACGAACAGATCTGGGGTAGATCCTGTGAGAGTGTCTACGAAGATCCGGAATCCTGGATTGCCGCAATTTATTACGAAGACACTGCGCGCATCCGCTCCGCAATCGCTCGACAGGTGTCGGGAAAATTTGACGAGGCATATCGGATTGTCCAGCCTGACTGGTCGGTTCGCTGGATTCGCGACACTGCTTTTCCAGTCCGGGATGCTTCCGGGCAAGTGTGCCGCATTGTTGGCATCGCGCAAGACATTACACCCCAAAAGGAAGCTGAGGAACGCCTGAGAACGACGAGCCTTCTTCTGTCGACTCTCATCGACAATCTTCCGGTTGGAATCGTCGTTGAAGACCACTCACGTCGCGTGATGCATGTCAATCAGGCATTCTGCAAGATGTTTGAAGTGGAAGCGCCGCGAGAGTCGCTCGTCGGCGTGGATTCGAGGTTGGTGTACGGACAGCAACAACCTTATGCCAAGCGCATCGATCAAATTATCCGCGATCGCAAACCGTGTCGCGGTGAGGAGATCGTTTCAAACGACGACCGCATCTTCAGCCGTGATTACATTCCACTGTTGGTGGATGGGAATTATCAATACCATCTCTGGCAGTACGACGACATCACAGAGCGCAGGCTCTACGAAGAACGGATCCACACTTCGCTCAAGGAAAAAGAGGTTCTTCTCAAAGAAATCCACCACCGGGTGAAGAACAACCTTCAGGTGATCTCGAGTCTCCTCTACCTGCAAGGTTCGCAAATTCGCGACTACCAGACGGCACAAGTATTCAAAGACAGTCAGAGCCGGGTCAAAGCCATGGCTCTCGTCCATGAACGCCTCTACCAATCGTCGGACCTGGCAAGGATCGATTTCGCCGGTTACGTTCAGGACGTCACTCGTCATCTGCTCCGAACGTATGAAAGCAGCCAGAGAAACATCCGGCTGAACATCGAAGGTGATCCGGTCTCGCTCAACATCGATACGGCTATACCCTGCGCGCTGATTGTGAATGAGCTGGTTTCCAACGCTTTGAAGTATGCATTTCCCAACGCGCTTGATGGTGAAATTCGCATTCGCCTGACGCAGCGAGACGATGAAACTCTGAACCTCGTAATCAGTGACAACGGAATTGGTTTCCCACACGACTTCTCGATGGAACGGACCGATTCGCTGGGTCTGCAACTCGTACACAACTTGACCAGTCAGTTGAACGGCACCGTGCGGTGTCGTAATAACGATGGGGCTGAAATCGATATACGGTTCAAACCGGTAGTCCATGAGAGTCGTAATTCTGGCGAAAGGGTGAGCCATGGATAAGGTACGGATACTCGTCGTTGAAAACGAACGAATCGTTTCCATGGATATGCAGCGACGACTGAAGAACTTGAGCTATGACGTCGTCGGCGCCGCGGTCTCGGGCGAAGAGGCGATTCAAAAGGCAGAAATGCATCGGCCCGACCTCGTGCTGATGGACATCATGCTGGACGGTAAATTGGACGGAATTCAAGCGGCAGAAGTCATACGTGGTCGCCTGAACATTCCAGTGATCTACGTTACCGCTTACGGGGATGGCCCTACCCTCGAGCGGGCCAAAATAACTGAACCTTTCGGATACATCTTGAAACCCTTCGAGGAACGGGAGCTCCACGGCCACATTGAGATAGCGCTTTACAAACACAGAATCGAAAAGAAGCTCAAGGACAGCGAAGAGCGGTATGTGTTGGCGACGCGAGGCGCGAACGATGGACTGTGGGACTGGGATCTGGATGCACATAGGATCTACTTCTCACCTCGCTGGATGTCCATGCTTGGATACAACGACGAAGAGATTAAACAGAGCCCGAGAGAATGGTTCAGCCGGCTGCATCCTCAGGACAGCACTCGGGTGAAGCGAGAGATTGCTGCGCACATCAAAGGGCAAAGTCCTCACTTCGAAAGCGAGTACCGGATCCTATGCAAAGACGGAAGCTACCGTTGGATGCTGACACGCGGCCTTGCGTTACGCGATGGGTTGGGAAAGGCGCACCGAATGGCCGGATCTCAGACCGACATTACCGAGCGGAAAGTTTATGATCCATTAACGGGTCTTCCAAATCTAACGTTGTTTATGGATCGCATCCAGAGCGCAGCGGATCGCAATCGCCGTTATCCAGAACACTGTTTCAGCGTTCTTTCGTTGTGTCTGGACGACCTGCCGGTCATCAATGGTCTTACATATGCGCTGAAGGACCAGTTGCTCGCGCAAGTCGCGCGCCGCCTGACCGAAGCGATTCAACCAGGCGATACAGTCGCCAGTCTAGGCGAAGATATTTTCGGGGTACTTCTTGCTGAAGTTCGCAACGCCACCGATGCAACTCGAGTAGCTGCCACGATATTGAATAAACTGTCTGAGGCTTTCGATGTCAACGGACAGGATGTCTACATTCATTCCAGTATCGGAATAGCAGTCAGCACAAGCGGCCGAAGCGTCGCGGAAAATCTGCTGCGCGATGCGAAGACGGCGATGCACCGAGCCAAGATGTCCGGCAAGTCGCAGATGGAGATATTCGACGAAAATATGCGCGCACACGTGGCAACCCGGGTTCAACGCGAGGCGGACTTGCGTCGAGCTGTTGATCGCGGGGATTTCGTTGTGCATTACCAGCCGATCGTCTCGCTCGCCAACGGAAGAATCTCCGGATTCGAAGCCCTGGTACGGTGGCGACACCGCGACGGCGTGCTCTTGCCGAAAGACTTCATACCTCTCGCCGAACAAACAGGGTTGATCATCCCGATAGAAAGATACGTTCTACGCAGAGCCATGGAACAAATGCGTGAGTGGGATAGCAAGTTTCGGTTCCACTCTCCTCTCACCATCAGCGTGAATCTTTCAGCTCAACATTATTCGGAACGGGACTTAGTTGATGAGATTACAGAGCTTTTAAAGACGACGGGCTTTGACTCACGTTACTTGAAGCTGGAGATCACCGAAAGCGCGCTGATGCTTGATACGGATATCGTATCGTCCACGCTTGCTCGTCTGAATGACCTTCAAATCCAGCTCGCCATGGACGACTTCGGAACCGGATACTCGTCACTCAGCTACCTTCATCAATTCCCGATCAAGACTTTGAAAATTGATCGGTCCTTCGTAAAGAACCTTGGTTTGAAGAACGAAACAAGGAAGATCGTCCAGACAATCGTAGCGTTAGGCAACAATCTGGGTATGGACGTGACCGCCGAAGGCGTGGAGAACCCACAACAAATTGCAGTGCTTCAGGCGCTTGATTGTAGTCACGCTCAAGGCTATGTATTTTCAAAGCCTCTGACTGACGATGCCGCAAGTGTTCTTCTTGAACGCGAAACACCGTGGCTGCACACGGCCGATGAGTCGTTGCACGCGGTCCTCAATTCGGGGACGGTTGCCTTAATTACCTAATTCAATCGAAGATCCTTGAAAGAATTTAGGTAATTAAGGCAACCGTCCCCGAATTAATACCTCGTGCTATCCTCAATCCATGTCCAATTCCGATATCCTCAGCAAGGCGGATCGGGCGCTGAGGCCCGTCCTGAAGGAGCTTGGTAGATTTTCGTGGATCCGGCTCGAAGGTTGCTGCGCCGGACATAAGCAGGAAGACACTCTATGGATTGAGATCAACGTGCTTGGCGCGTCAGGATTGCACAACCTGATGGAGCTCTTGAGAGTCTTCGACGGAAAGCTGGCAGGCACAGATTGCCGCGTCGATTGTCTGTTGAGTTATTCCGCTCCTGCGGATATTTCGCCCGTGCCGCATGGCTGGATTCCGACTGCGATCGAGGTCTTCTGGCCGCCGAAAAATGATTGGAAGCGAAACCAGTCGATGATCATTGAGACGCTACTTTCTTCAATCGAGGAAAGCAGCGGTCGACTCGGTCAGAGCGACAAACCGCCCTGCGCCATCACATACTGCCCTTTTTGTTCGTCATCATTCATTCGTATCGAGAATTTGGAGAAATCCGGAAACCGATATCGTTGCGGCGATTGCGACATGACCTGGACAATGATCGAACCAGCTGTCTGAGCGCTGTCGAGGTGATATGGAGTTCAGCTTCAGTGAGGAACTGCTCGAAATAAAACGTATCGTGCGCGAATTCGCCGAGAAAGAAATTCGCCCTCATGTCATGGAGTGGGACGAGAAGCAGATTTTTCCGATCGACGTTCTTAAAAAACTTGGGCAACTCGGGTTTCTTGGTGTGCTCATTCCAACCGAATATGGCGGCGCCGGTCTTGGTTATACCGAGTATGTGACGATCGTGGAAGAGTTGTCACGTGTCGATGGTTCCATCGGCATTTCCGTGGCGGCACACAATTCGCTGTGCACAGGCCACATCCATACCTGCGGGACCGAGGACCAACGGCGGCGCTTTGTCGTACCGCTGGCCAAAGGGGAGAAGATCGGCGCGTGGAGTCTTACCGAGCCTGAGGCCGGCAGTGATGCGGGCGGCACCCAAACCGTGGCGCGGCTTGATGGCGATCACTGGATCCTGAACGGGCAAAAGACGTTCACCACCCACGGGAATTACGGCGACATCTGCGTCGCAATGGCGGTTACCGATAAATCCGCCGGCCATCACGGGATCTCTGCATTCATTCTCGAGAAAGGAATGCCGGGATTCTTCCCAGGAAAGAAAGAAAACAAACTGGGTCTGAGGGCGAGCGACACTTCGACCGTTGTCTTCGAAGATTGTCGCGTGCCTCAAGCAAACCTTCTTGGGGAGCCCGGTGAGGGCTTCATCGATGCGCTAAAGATTCTCGATGGCGGGCGGATCAGCATTGCGGCTTTGGGAGTCGGAATGGCTCAGGGTGCTTATGAAGCGGCGCTGCACTATGCCAAGCAGCGGAAGCAGTTCGGAAGACCAATCGCTGAATTTCAAGCAATTCAATTCAAACTAGCCGACATGGCAACGGAGATCGATGCCGCACGGCTCTTGACCCATCGTGCGGCTTGGATGAAAGAGCAGGGCCTGCAGACCACTGCCTACGCGTCAATGGCAAAGCTGTATGCCGGAGAAGTTGCAGTGCGGGTGGCGAACGAATGCGTGCAGGTGCACGGGGGCTACGGTTTCATCAAGGAATATCCTGCCGAAAAATTCTATCGAGACGTTAAACTCTGCACGATCGGCGAAGGAACGAGCGAAATCCAACGACTCGTGATTGCGCGAGAAATATTACGTTCTTAGCCGCGGACCGG
>DATFXZ010000091.1:0-8964 GCA_035315305.1 Terriglobia bacterium
GTACCTCCGCTTCCTCCGCCTGTGATTCTCGCGCCATACAGGCCATTGGCAGGACCTTCTGCCCGAACCAGGCTGACGATCAAATCCGTTCCGTATGAGCCGAGCCCGCAGGCCGAATAGCTCGCATGGGATTGGTACATCAACTCTCCTAATTCCTTTCGTCGCTCTTCGCTCGACGCCTCAGTCAGCAGACGCCGAAAGAGTTTGACACGCTCATGTTCATACACCGGATGCGTTGTAGGCTGGCGGATCCTGTACCTCCTACCGGGATCGACCGTTGTTATCGTATCCGGCGTGCGCGAATACCAGCTCAGGAACTCTGCTCCTGAGATCTCCTCCGGCAAATGCTTCACATGCTCCAGCTGAAATTCTTCAGGTGAAATGTTTGCGAGATAGCCATTCCACGGCGTCTCTGTGCCTGCAATGATTCGATAACCCATAAACGCACCGATCCGCACCGATACATAATCGGATCCGCTTATCGCGTGACGTTCACCCGAGTCCATTCCCCATATCATGATGTCCTCGGGGAGGCGAACCGGCTGTTGTAATTCCGCAGGCTGGCAGAGCAAAGCGAGCAGTGTATCCTTTTGACCGTACATGCACGTCATCTGGTCCATGATGCCGCAAGGCGAGGCCGCGACGAGGTTCTCCGCTTTCTGGCATAAGAGCGCCATCGCGTGCGGATCGACGTGGATTTCAAAAGCAGACGCTAAAGCCTGCATCGCCGCGGTCTCGAGCGCAGCCGACGAACTGACTCCTTTTCCTTCCGGAACAGTTGACGAAATGACAATTCTGCTGCCTCGAGAGAATGACACACCACGTTCGCGCAACAGGACGACAAAAACACCGATGACGTAAGCGGCCCAGTGATGCTCCTCATTTTGCACAAAACAATTGCGGGCATCCTCATAGCTCAATGGCTCCCCGGCGGGAATAAGCGAGTGGAGCGGCATTGTATAAGGTTTGCGGCCGATGCTGATAACTTCAATGACGGGTTTATCGATCACTTGAATTGCCGCGAAAGTAGCTTCGGCTATCGGATACTCCAATACGAGCGAGCCGGAATAATCGGCGATTCCGCCCATCACATCGAGCCGCCCAGGCGAGCGCGTTAGAATGACGGAAGAGCCGCTTTCAAAGAACTTACCTGCTCTTAGTGTGGCCAGAAACGTCTCGACATCCTCAGTCACAAATCAGATCCATCCGCGCTTTCGCAACGAAGCTTGAAGTAGCGGTTCGATTTGCTGCCGTATGTCTTCATTCGCATACCCGATCCACGCAACGTTTGTATGCGTGTCGAGCGGCGCATTCAAGGAATGGCCCAAACCGTCTGTAACAATAATGCCGAGTTCCGTCGCAATTAAAGCGCAGCTTAGGTCATATGGATGGCAACAAAGCAGAGAGTTCATCGGCTTCATCGGTATCAGGGGGCGAAGGTCTGCAACGAATCGGTCGTGTCCGGCCATCAGTTCAAACAGTTGACCGCCTGTAGAAATATATTGATCTTCGAAACACAGAGCCTTTCCCGGTTGTGCTGATCCAAGAGCGGCCGTGACGATTTCATCATCGATCTCGGCCAACTCCCGTCGGCCTCCTGGAAAAAATCGGGCGATCATCGCAAAGCCGTGCGCAATAGTTTGGGCTCTCGATGGCCGCAATCGGAGCGGCGCGGCCTTCCCCGTCAGGCGGTTGTGGCGGATTGCTTTCACGTACTGGTCCTTGACCGCCCACACCTGGTCCGAGAGATGTTGTTTGACTACTGGAATCTCTGTCTGTATCGCCAGCACGATGTCCTGCAGGCCAGTGGCCGATCCACGGTTCGGCGCGACTCCCGTCAAAATCCATGCGCTGCGCTTTTCGTACATGATTCCCCGCGTGCCGTCGATGGGATCCATGATGATCCGCCACGCCGCGGTGGATTCGCCGGCGCCTTTCGGATAGACAAGTTGTCCTCCGGGCAATCCCTCGGCAATCAGGACAAATGAATGTTCACGTGAAAGTCTCTCGAAAAATGGAATCAATACGGCTTCGCTGATTGCGTCGACTTTGTATACCGTATCGCCTTCGGCGTCGCGCTCTACCAAGCTCAACGCACCGGGATCCTGCCTCTGTGCAGCGATAACGACGGCGTCGCGGATCATGTCGTGAAGTTCACGAAGTGGTTCTAACAAGGGATGTGGATCAATCATTCTGCAGTTTGTAGTGAACGTTGCTGACGTTCTGAAGTTCCGCGGCTTTTTCTTCCGGCAATGTGTCGCTGAGAAAATTGCCTCCACCGATCTCAGGTCCGGCCAGGTATTTCAGCAAACGCGGCTTGCGCAGCGGAGGATGGAATTCGATATGGAAATGAAAGGTGTCGTCAAGTTCGCGAATCGGCGCGTGATGAAGCGACATCACGTAAGGAAAGGGCATGCGCCACAAATTTTCGTAGCGAATGAGCAGGATCTTTAGGGCCTCGGCAAAATCGTGCAGTTCGTCCTTGCTGAAACTTCCGAGTCCCGGATGTGTTTCTTTGGGCGCCACGTAACATTCGTAAGCGTACCGCGCGAAATATGGCACAAAAGCGACTGCCGAAGAGTTTTCGTAGATGATACGGCGTCCGTCCTCACGCTCCGATCGCAGGATATCCTGAAAAAGAATACGGCCCGTTTTGCTGTGATATTGCCGACACGCTCGCGCCTCCGTTTCGATTGTTTTGAAAACAAAGTTGGTGGCGTAGATCTGACAGTGCGGATGGGGGTTCGACACGCCCACCACCTCGCCTTTGTTTTCGAATATCAGGACGTGATTCACTTCGGGCCGTGAACCCAGCTCCACATACTGCTCTCGCCAGGCCTCGATGAGACTCTCGATCTCCGGTACGCCTAATTCCGCAAGAGTGGCGTTGTGCTTCGGACTGTAGCAGACAATACGCGCGATCCCCGTAGCGGGACCATTTTTGAATATGCCTGCCGGCGGCTTGAGCCGCTCCGGCGCACTCGAACCAACGCAGGGATGATCGTTATCGAAAACATAAATGCCGCGATAATTGTCGTTTCGCGTGCCGCTGACACGCGGATTGCCGGGACAGAAGTAGCAGTCTCGAGCGTATTCCGGCACTGCACCGTCGGTGTTACCGGAGCGGCCAATCGTTTCACCATGCCAGGGACGGTCCTGGCGATGCGCTGCAATGATCACCCATTCCTCACGAAGAGGATGCCATCGCTGTTCCCATTTGTTTAACGTGTTCATACACAGTGAATCTTTTGCCGGAATTTGAAATTGGACAAATCCTGCATCTCAAATCCGAAAGCCGAAATTTCAAATGGACTGCCGGCCGCCGAGGGTGTCCAGTCCAATCTAAGATTTCGGATCTCAGATTTGAGATGCAGGATTCGTCCAATTTCGAAATTCCCTCCATCCACTTTCATTTCGCACTGAACGTGTACACCGTACGCGATCGGTACTCCGCCCCGGGCTGCAGGATTGTCGAAGGAAACTGCGGCTGATTCGGCGAATCGGGAAAATGCTGTGTCTCTAAACAAAAACCAAACCGCTGCTGATAGACCCGTCCGGATTTTCCTTTGATCGAGCCATCAAGGAAATTACCTGAATAAAACTGGACACCCGGCTCCGTCGTAGACACGTCGATCACACGGCCGCTTGACGGCTCGTAAACGTGCGCCGCGTTAACGAGACCTTCGCCCTGCCGGTTCAGCACAAAGTTGTGGTCATAGCCGTTTCCATTACGCAGTTGTTCATTGTCCTGCGTGATTCGGGCACCGATCGGCATCGGTTTTCGAAAGTCGAACGGCGTGCCTTCGACCGGAGCGATTTCTCCAGTAGGAATCGACGTCGGATCAATCGGAGTATAGCGGTCCGCATTAATCGTCAATTCGTGGTCGAGTACGTCGCGAGTGGTGCCTGTGAGATTGAAGTAAGAATGATGAGTTAAGTTGACCGGCGTGGCCTTATCAGTCGTTGCGACGTAATCAATGATTAACTTGTTATCGTCGCTAAGCGTGTACGTAACCTGAGCCTTCAGGGTTCCGGAATAGCCTTCCTCTCCATCAGCACTTGTGTAGCGGAATGAAACACCGATCCCATCTGCATTTCGGAATTCCTCGGCTTGCCACACGACCTTGTCGAAGCCTTTGTTGCCGCCGTGCAAGTGATTGGGGCCATTATTCGTGGCCAATTGATGGGTCTGCCCGTCGAGCGTAAACATGCCTTTGGCGATGCGGTTCGCATAGCGACCGATGATCGCGCCCATGTACGGTCCGTTGTTTCTTCTATAGTCCTCAGCGTCGTCATATCCCAGAACGACATCGTCGAATCGTCCGTTTCGATCCGGCACACGGATCGAGGTAACGATGCCGCCGTACGGTATGACGCGCACTTCCATGCCTCGCGCATTTTTCAACGTGATCATCTCTTTGTTTTTGGTGCAACCGGTTTCAAACGCCAGCAGCAGACACAATAATGCGGTTTTCAAAGTCATCGTGAGTTCAATCGGTTTTAACGGCGCGCCTGGACGAACTCCCGAGGATCTGATCCGCGATGACGCCGATCAAGATCACGGCGCCCATTACTGCAAAATCCAGTGAGCCTGGGATGTCCAACAGGTTAACGAGATTGCGTAACACTTGAAGTAATGCAGTACCGATGACTATTCCCGCGATGGAACCTTCGCCGCCCCGCAGGCTGCAGCCGCCGAGCACGGCCGCGGCAATCGCATAAAGCTCGTAAAAGTTACCGTGCGAAGATGGGGAGATCGAATTTGTGTAAAACGCAATCAATATTGCCGCAAGCGCCGCGAGGCTGCCGGAGATCACGTATGCGCCGGATATAACGTTGGCGGTATTTATGCCCGAATACCGAGCCGCCTCCGCGTTGCGCCCAACAGCAAACAAGTGCCGGCCGTATATGGAGCGGTGCAGCATAGTCCACATGAGCGCACCGACCAGAACCAGCAAGACGAAAGGCATCGGTATAGACGCAAGACTGCCTGTGGTGAATCGACGCAGCCAGTCGAAGCCTTGGGATCCAAATCCTTTCGTCGTGTCTTGCGCGACGTATCGCGCAATACCGCGATAAAGCAGTAAGCCGCACAACGTAACAATGAACGGCTGCAATCGAAGGCGCGTGATCAGCAATCCATGGATCAATCCTATTCCGGCGCCCGCGCCGAGAATGACCGCAACTGCACCGCCTGCCGGCCAATGCCACTCGGTGAGCATCATGGACAGCAGAATGCCGAGGAGGGCAAAAACGGATCCGACCGAAAGGTCGATGCCGCCCGTGATGATGACAATACCGACGCCGATACTGAAGATACCGAACGTCCCTATCAGCCGAGTCATGTTTTGAATGTTCGCAGCACTGAGAAATTGCGGATTCTTCAAAGCCACCACAACGCATAGCGCGACAAGCAGCGTAAAGATTCCTATTTCTTTTCTCGTCACGCTACCGCCAGTCGCATGATGTTTTCCTGCGTACACTCCGCGCGCGCGAGCACGCCGGTGATGCGGCCTTCGTGCATCACAGCCACTCTGTCGCTGTTTCCGAGTATCTCTTCCATATCGCTGCTGATCATAACGATCGCAACGCCATCACCGGCCAGCGTCCGCATCAGAGCGTAGATTTCCGCTTTCGCTCCTACATCGACTCCTCGTGTCGGTTCATCAAACAACATCAGCCTCGGCCGGAGAGACAGCCACTTTGCCAGCACGACTTTTTGCTGATTGCCTCCGCTGAGGTTCGCAGTCGTAGTTTCGATCGACGGTGTTTTGATTTTCAATGCATCGCACATTTTTGCGGCGGCGTTAGCTTCAGATCTACGCCGGATCCATCCGGCAGACGCATAATCCGCCAGCGCGGGAAGGGTGATGTTCTCGCGGACCGTCATGCCGGTGATCAATCCGAGGCTCCGCCGGTCTTCCGGAACCAGATAAATTCCGTGGGCCATGGCATCGCGCGGCGATTTAATCGAAAGACGTTTACCGCCGGTTAAAATGCTTCCGGACCACGGCGGATCGATAGCAAAGATTGCCTGCGCAAGCTCCGACCGGCCTGCGCCGACAAGTCCAGCGATGCCGAGAATCTCTCCAGCGTGTGCAGTAAAGGATATGGTGTGTTCTGGGTAGCGCCGGGTCCGGAATTCGTTGAACGCGAACGAGGACTCCGATTCTTTCCGCGAAGGCGTGCGATAGAAGGCGGCCAAATCGCGTCCCACCATCATCCCGATCATTCGGTCGTTCGTGATCTCGTTGCGCGTGAGTGTTCCGGCATTCCTTCCATCCCGAAGCACAACGACTCGGTCAGCGATCGCCTGCACTTCACCCAGGCGGTGCGTAATGTAAATGATGCCAACACCCTGCGAACGTATTTCGTTTACGATCTCCAGCAGGTGATCGGTCTCGGAGGCCGTCAAACTCGACGTGGGTTCATCCATCAGCAGGATCCTGGCGTTCAGCGAAAGCGCTCGCGCTATTTCAACCAGCTGACGATGCGCAAGCGAGAGCCGGGCAACCTGCGTTCCCGGTGAAATCGGTGCCCTCAGCCTTCGCAAGATGTCTGCAGTTTGGGCGTGAATACGCTTTTGATCAAGCAGCCGTGCCGGACCATACCGGCATGGCTCCCGGCCCAGAAAGATGTTGGCCGCCACATCGAGTGTGTCGACAAGCTCGAGTTCCTGATGGATGATAGCGATACCGCGTCGGGCGGCATCCCGTGGGGAACGTAATTGTGTCATCTCTCCGCCGATGCGAATCGTGCCGGAATCCGGTTGATAGATTCCGGCGAGAATTTTCACCAACGTAGACTTTCCTGCTCCGTTTTCGCCGATCAGCGCAAGAACTTCGCCTGAAGCAACTGCGAGCTCCACAGAATCCAAGGCTGTAACACCGGGAAACGATTTGGAAATGTTCGATAACGCGATGCTCACGCCGTGCAGCATACTGCAAAAAGCCCGTGTTGCGTGGCTTGACTGCAGGCCGTACAGTAGACCAACAAAAGAGGAGAATTCATGTCTTCACGACGCCGTTTCCTGCAACAGGCTTCCAGCGCGGGTTTGGCTTTATCGGCAACCTCGCTGTTCGGCCGGTTTCTATCTGGGCAGAGTCCCGCTACCGCAGATCAGACCGCACGCATCTTCATGAACTCACGACGAACAATCGCTCCGCTGGACCGCAATCTTTTCGGCTCATTTCTTGAACACCTCGGGCGAGCGATTTATGAAGGCATCTACGATCCCGCATCGAAGCTTGCGGACGCGAACGGCTTTCGCAGAGACGTGATGGAAGAAATTCGCAAGCTCGGCGTTCCGATCATTCGTTATCCCGGCGGGAACTTTGTTTCCGGTTACAACTGGCTGGACGGCGTTGGGCCGAAGCAGGACCGCCCGCGCGTGCTCGATAAGGCCTGGAATTCTATAAACACGAATCAATTCGGTACGAATGAATATATGGCCTGGTGCAAGGCGGCAGGCGCGTTGCCTCTGATGGGATTGAATCTCGGCACCGGAACGGCGGAAGAGGCGGCGGCACTGGTGGAATATTGCAACACGGAAAGCGGCACGAAGTGGAGCGATCTTCGCCGTAAGCACGGTTATGCGCAACCCTACAGCGTGAAGCACTGGTGTTTGGGCAACGAGATGGACGGGCGTTGGCAAATCGGACACATGACGGCGCCCGAATATGGAATAAAAGCTCAGGATGCTGCGCGGCAGATGCGCTACGTCGACCGATCCGTCGTGCTGATCGCCTGCGGATCCAGCGGACCGGCCATGTCGACGTATCTCGAGTGGGACCGCGAAGTGCTGGAGGGGTGCTACGAGTACGTGGACGGACTTTCACTGCATCGCTACTTCACGAATACCGCCGAGGAAACCAATGGAGACAGCCACAAGTTTGTGGCGATGAACCTGGCGATGGATCGGCAGATCGGAGAGACGCTGGCGGTATGCGATTTGGTGCGCGGTCACAAGCGTTCATCCAAGAAGCTGTGGCTGTCTTTCGATGAATGGAACGTCTGGTATCGGCAGCGCAGCGGAGATGCCGTGGACGGGCATCGGCAGGAGGCTCCGCATCTGCTGGAAGAAATCTACAACCTCGAAGATGCGCTCCTGGTCGGTGGGTTACTGATCACACTGCTGCGCAATGCCGATCGCGTTAAGATCGCCTGCCTGGCCCAATTGGTGAATGTCATCGCGCCGATCATGACCAATGCGAATGGCTTGTTCCGGCAGACGATCTATCATCCATATAACTGGGCTCTCCAGTATGCTCGGGGCCGTGTGCTCAATGTGCTCATCGAATCCCCGACGTATGACGTTCCCGCGATGGATGCAGTCGCATACATTGATGCGGCCGCGACGATCAATCCGGATGACGGAAGAACGGCTTTGTTCATCCTGAATCGTGACCTGTCGAAAGCGCGTCAGGTCGAAGTTGTGTGGGAGGATGCGCCGAAATCTCGTGTGACTGTTTCACAGGTCCTGACGGGAAATGATTTAAAGGCCGTCAACGGCTTCGATGCGCCGGACCGCATAAAGCCGCAGCCCTTCGAGACGCCTACGACGACCAATGGCCGAACACGATTTGAAGTGCCGGCCCGGTCGTATACCGTCATTCAGTGGGAAGCGTAAACGAATCGGACGGATTAAAAACACAGAGACACAAAGACACAGAGACACAAAGAAAACGCCGCAACAAAAGACTTCAATGCGGCGTTTTCTTTGTGTCTCTGTGTTTATTTCAGCTCTTCACTCGGCTGATAGTTGTGCAGCATTTCCGGGTAGCCGTTCATCGCGAGACGTGTCGACGTCCCCGTCCCGCCGTGATGTGCGCGATGCCACATGCCCTTCGGAACGTAAACGATGTCGCCTTGATCGGCTAGAAAGATCGGCAAAGAACCAATCTTGTATTCGATCTGGCCTTCCAGGATGAACCAGAACTCACCCGACACCTCATGGAAGTGGCC
>DATFXZ010000092.1:0-9606 GCA_035315305.1 Terriglobia bacterium
TCTTTCGACAGGTCTGAAAGCGCGGACGAGATAATCCGACGCAGTTGACGGCTCGTGATGCCGCCGACTTCTTCGTAGATCGGAACATACCGGCCGATATCAAGGGATGCGGTTTCGTCGCTCTCGTCGATGAACTCGAACTCCGGATTGAAAAGGACAAATTTCGATTCATAACGATCGAAATCAACCCGGCCGAAGAGTACGACGTCCCGGCCCGCATGGAAGTCCCGTGTTTGCAGATACGCTCCATGGAACCATTTCGCATGCGCGAAGCTGCTGCCGTCGGTAAGAATAACGTCGAGAATGCGGCCGCGCGTCCGCGTTTGGATGACGCGACTGCGATACACGCGCGCGTGGATGGCAGCCTCCTGACCTATCTGTAGTGACGAAAGCGGAACGAAGCTCGCCCGATCCTGATATGCCCTTGGAATGTGTAGAAGAAGATCTTCGACCGTGCGGATATCTCGCGACGTCAGCAAGGAAGCGCGCCGCGGTCCGACACCTTTTACGTATTGAACATCGGAATCGAGTCGAAGCATGTTTCACCCCGAAGGGGTGCTGGGAAATAAGCGCCCTGGCTAATTTCCACGCACCCCTTCGGGGTGCCGAGCCCGAGCCTGCAAATACGCCTTCATGAATGGCTCCAGATCGCCGTCCAGAACGCGATCGACATCGCCGACTTCGATTTTCGTGCGGGTGTCCTTCACCAATCGATAAGGCTGAAGCACGTACGAACGGATCTGGCTGCCGAAGGCAATGTCCATTTTGCTGTCTTCGATTGCCTGCGAGTCGGCTTTCTTCTTATCCATCTCGACTTCGAACAAACGCGCTCGCAGAACCTTCATGCAGACTTCCCGGTTCTTATGCTGCGACCGCTCATTCTGGCATTGCACGACAATACCGGTAGGAATGTGTGTGATACGCACAGCGGAGTCTGTGGTGTTTACGTGCTGCCCGCCTTTGCCCGAGGAGCGATACGTATCGACGCGAAGATCTTTCGGCTCGATAACGATTTCAATCTTGTCGTCGATTTCCGGATACACCGCGACCGATGCGAAAGAAGTGTGCCGCCGTTTGTTCGCATCAAACGGTGAAATGCGCACAAGCCGATGGACGCCGGTTTCGGATGCAAGATATCCGTACGCATATTCGCCGATGATGTTGAGAGTCACCGATTTGATTCCGGCTTCTTCACCGTCTTGATAATCGAGCATCTGCGCCTTGAAATTATTCTGCTCAGCCCACCTTAGGTACATGCGCATGAGCATCTCGGCCCAGTCCTGAGCCTCGGTGCCGCCGGCCCCCGGATGGATATTGACGATCGCATTGAGCCGGTCGTTCTCACCAGACAGCAAGACTTTTGTTTCGAGGCGATCGATGAAAGTCTCCGTGTCTTTCAGCTGCGAGGCGAATTCGTCGAGAACAGGTTCACCCTCACGCGCAAGCTCCATCAGCGCTTGCACGTCATCCAGGCGCAGTGTTATCTGGCGATCGAGATCGAGGCTTTCTTCGAGGCGGGCGCGCTGTTGAAGGACCTTGCTGGAGCGATCCTGGTCAGACCAGAAGTTCGGATCTGCAATCTGCTTTTGCAGATCATCGAGCTGGCGCTGCTTGGCCCCAGCGTCAAAGAAACCTCCGAACGTCCTCACTGCGAGTTTTCAGCTGGTTAAATCGTTCGTTTAATTCTTCGAGCATCAGTCCTCCGATTTGGTAATTCGGGGTCAGACGTCTAAATCACCTAAATTTTTTGAGAGCGCAATTTAGGTGATTTAGACGTCTGACCCCGAATTACCAAAATAAGAAACAGGATGACAAGTAATACGTTCGCATAGGCGAACACGTCACCGTATTCTGTATAGAATGTGCGATCGGAACGGAAATGCGCGAGGCCGTCCAGAATCGTACGGACGCCGACCGGCGTCCTAGCCTCAATTCTGCCATAAGGGTCGATGATTGCGCTGACTCCAGTATTCGCCGTACGGACCATATATCGCCGATTCTCGACGGCCCGAACGACACCCATCCGCAGATGCTGATACGGGGCCGAAGATTGACCAAACCAGCCGTCATTGGTGATCAGCACAATTAAATTGGAGCCCCGCTTCACAGACTGCCGCACCAGATTGGGAAAGATGCTCTCGTAGCAAATGATCGTTGAGATTTTGTGCCCGTCTACTGTGCTCAACGTGTAATCCGTCCCCGGCACGAACTCACCGACTTGTCTTGTCAAGCTTTCTGCGAAGAAAAGCAACTGCTTGAATGGGACGTATTCACCGAACGGAACCAGATGCATCTTGTCGTATCGGGAGATCTGTTCGCCCATAGGATTCAGAAGGCCGGCACTGTTGGCCGGTCCCTCACCGACTGCATCGATGTAGCCGACCAGGAAATATGCTCCAACCTTTCTTGCGATGTTCTGCATGCGCGTTCGAAACTCGGCATCTTCAGTTAAATAGAAGGGGGCGGGAGTCTCCGGCCAGACAACCAGCCTTGGTGGCTTGATGCCGTCCTGCACCGACAATGCGCTCACCTCGTTCATTAGCGCATCCGAATCAGGCTTTTTCCACGATTGGTCGATTGAAATGTTCGTCTGAACGAGACGAACTGCAAGCGGATCATTGACGGTCCTGGCGCCGAAAACCGGAAGCAGGACAGCCGCCAGAACGGCAGCTAGTGCGGCGGCGATCCACCTCGTGCTACGTTGTGATATGCCGTACGCGATGGCGCTGTTCACAGCCGTTGCAAGGAAGGAAAGCCCGTAAACTCCGGTCCACGTGGCAATCTGAAGAATTCCGGCGTACGGCACGAGAGCGTAACCGGACAACATCCACGGAAACCCTGAAAACAAAACCGAGCGGAGGAGTTCCACAGTCACCCACAGCGGCGCAGCGAAAAACAAACCTCGCAAACCGAATCTCTTGACCGCGAGCCGCAATCCAAGACCGAAGAGCAGGAAGTACAACCCAAACACCAGCGCAAACAGTGCTCCCACGCCCACGGCAACCGGCATCGAGAGTCCGCCGTAGATATTCATAGTTTCCGTGATCCAGTAACAACTGCCGGCAAAAAAGACGACGCCCCCGATATAAGAACTCAGGACGACCCCAGTCATCGATGCAGTGCTCGCGATAACCGTCATGAGAGGGACGAGAGCTATCCAGGCGAGAGGATAAAGGTCAGGCTTGGGTAGCGATAAAACGAGAAGCGCACCGGTTAGTGCGCCAAGTGGGATGATGCCTCGCTTCACTTAGGTTCCTGGCGTTGTGGTGATAGTTATGAGTTTTGAGTCGTCCTAACTCACTCATAACTCAAAACTCATTACTCACTACTTCCTGAGTATAGGCTGATACCCCGCGCTTTCGAGCTTCTTCTTCACGTTTGTTGCTTCAGTAGTATCAGCGAATGGGCCAACTTGAACCCTGAAAAATGGATTCTGATCCGTGGACGACGGAGCCAGAATGAAGGCACGGAATCCCTTCTTCTTCAGTTGATTCAAGAGCTTTTCTGCATCCGCAGACTTGCGTACTGCGCTGATTTGATAGTTCACGAGATTCTCGAGCTTTGCGGGCGTCTCTGGCGCGGGTTGCGGCTTGGGATCGATTTTGGCGGGCGGCTCCGCCGCGGGTTGCAGAGTGGCCGGCGCTTCTTTCTTAACCGCCTCATAGAACGTGAAATCCGGTTTGTCTTCAGCTGCCGGCTTTGCATCGACCTTTGCAGCGAGAGCCGACGCGCCGCTGGAGCCGACCTTCTGCGCCTGGGCACGGCCCACAAGCGTACCGAGAATAAAAAAGAGCGAGCACAGCACCACGATTCCGGTAAACACAAGAAGTGTGAAGCTGTGCCCCTTCCACGTCGTTTGGTCTTCCATCGCCTATTTCGCTCCTTGTCGAGCCTTGATGAAGTAGTCCAGGATGTCGATCGGAAGCGGGAAGATGATCGACGTGTTCTTCTCTACTCCGATTTCCGTCAGCGTTTGCAGATACCGCAACTGAAGAGCGACCGGCTGCACGGAAATCTGCGCAGCGGCCTCAGACAGCATTTTAGAGGCTTCAAACTCGCCTTGCGCGTGAATGATCTTGGCGCGCTTCTCACGTTCGGCTTCGGCTTGCCGCGCCATTGCTCGTTGCATGTTTTCCGGTAAATCCACGCCTTTGATCTCCACAAGGGATACCTTGATGCCCCATGGGTCGGTATGCTGGTCCAGAATCTCCTGCAACCGTTGATTTAATTTTTCCCTCTGGCTAAGCAGATCATCGAGCGCTACTTCACCAAGCACCGAGCGAAGCGTCGTTTGCGCCAGCTGCGAGGTCGCATACAAATAATTCTCTACTTCAACGACGGCCCGGCGTGGGTCCACCACCCGGAAATAAACGACGGCATTCACCTTGACGCTGACGTTGTCCTTAGTTATGACGTCCTGAGTCGGTACGTCCATCGTGATCGTGCGCAAGCTAACGCGCACGATGCGATCGATCGGGAAAAACACCAGGATCAGTCCAGGCCCTTTCGGCTCAGGCAGCAGCCGCCCAACTCGGAAGATTACGCCGCGCTCGTACTCACGAAGTACGTTTAGCGAATTGAAGAGCCAAATCAGCAAAAGAACGACTGCGAACAACAACACTGGACTCAGATCCATGTGCGGTTCCTTTCTGTCGCGATTAGACCTGTTCGACTTCGATTGTTAATCCGTTTACCTTGACAACTCGAACACGAGCACCGGCCGGAATGGGTCTCTCTGAATAAGCATTCCAGTATTCCCCACGTACCAGAACTTTGCCCTCTTTATAAAGGTCGGTTTTAGCGATGCCGATCTTGCCGACCATAGCCTCTTCACCGACGATCGATTTGCGACGATGCGAAAGATACACCAATCGGACGAGCACGACGGTGATAATAGCGAAAGGAAATGCGAGACCTAGCGCAGTCGAAAGGTGAATTCGAAGCTGGGGGATAGGTCCCTCGACGAGCATGAGGCCGCCGGCAATCATTGCGATGATGCCGCCGATTGCGAGAAGACCGTGACTGGTGACGGTTGCCTCCAGCACAAAAAGAACAATGGCCAGAAGTATCAACGCAGCGCCGGCCCAATTTACCGGCAACATATTGAATGCGAAGAGCGCCAGAATCAGACTGATCGCTCCTATAATCCCCGGCGCGATGAGGCCGGGATGGGTGATCTCGACGTACAAGCCTAGTAGTCCGGCGAGAGCGAGTATCAATGCCAGATTGGGATCGAGCACGCGTGAAAGGATTTTCTGCCGTGCCGTCATTTGGGTTGTTTGGATACTCGCACCGTGTAAGTGCAATCTGACCAGACTATCGTCGAAACGGCGAATCTCCTTGCCGTCGTACTGATCGATGATTCCTTGGACATCGGAAATAACAGCATCGATCAGGTTGTCTTTCAGGGCTTCTTCCGCGGTGAACGACCGACTTTCGGTTACAGCGGATTCCGCCAGCTGCACATTGCGCCCGCGCTTGGCTGTATAGCTCCGGATGTAGGCGGATGCGTCGCTGACAATCTTCTTCTCCATGACGTCTTCGATCTTCTGTCCGGTCGCCGTCACCGGATGGGCCGCACCGGTGTTGGTCCCTGGAGCCATTACATCCACATCGCCCGCAAGCAGAATGAAAAATCCGGCCGACGCGGCGCGTGCGCCGTTCGGGCCAACCCATGTAATGACCGGGACAGGCGAAGACAGGATCGTTTCTACAACCTCGCGCATGGAATCAGCCAACCCGCCTGGCGTATCGAGTCGAAGGATGACTGCTTGTGCGCCGATGTCCTTTGCGTGTTTGATTCCGTCGCTGACATATGACGCGCTGACAGGATGGACAATGTCGTTCAAGTCAATTTGAACGACGGTGGGCGTGGATTGAGGTTGGGCTTGCGCAAGGGACGCATAACAGAAGAAAAGGAAAACGAGACCCTTGCACCCTTTCAGGGTGCAGACTCTGCGTAAACCTTGTAACCAGGGTACGCGTTTTTGGCGTACCCCTGGGAATCCGGACCAACGAAACAGCGTACCGTGCTGCCTCATCGCACGTTCCGCTGCCGCTCAACTTCAGCTAAGAGGGACCGCGCCTCGGAAGAATCCGGAAAGACCTTCAACACGTCACGGAGCTCGCGCAGGGCTTCCCCGAAAAGATACGAATCGAGGTCGGCTTGTACGACGTCCAACCAGGACGCCAAATCCTGACTGCGCGTGCGGCGAGCGAGCCGCTGATCGCTCCATACATCTTCGTGGCTCCGAAAAGTCGTCGACGTCACGAAACGATCAAGTTTCGGCAACGACTGGTTCAGCCACCGCTCGACACGTTCAGAAAGCCTGGCCGCCTGAGACAACAGCCTACGCGCCTCCTCGGAGCGCCCTTGTTTTTCATACGTTCGGCCAAGCAGGAATAAAGCTTCGCTATCGCGGCCGCGAAGCTTCAACGACTCCACCAGGTTCTTCTCTGCCCCGTCCAAGTCGTTCTTGAGGTAGCTGACGTACCCCATGTTGAAGAACGCATCGCTTCCAAGGGGATCCAGGCTTGCAGCGCGCTTCCAAATCGCCATTGCCGCCGTCATATCCCCTTTCCGCGACAAAGCAGCACCCAGATTCAGCAACACATCGGGCATCTGCGGCAGTTGCTGAAATGCGGTAATTGCCCGCTCATACTGTCCAAGATAGAAATAATTCAGACCTATCATGAACAACACCTGCCGCCGGTCCGGTGCCGCCGGCGGCAGTTTTTGAAGCCACTCATTCGAAATCGCAAAATCGCGCTCCACATGGAATGCCCGGCCTAACTGGAACAGCGCTGAACCATACTGCGGGTACAAGCGAACCGCAGTCTGGAGCAGGTCGATTCGTCTTTGCAAATCCGGAGTGAGGAGTGCGCGAATGTAATTCTCAAATGGGCTGCGAGGCGTTGGCGGGCGTGCCGTGTAATCCGACTCCGGTGAAGCCGTTCCAGGAATGATCTTTCTCAAGAGTTGCCATGACAGAGTCATCGTGAGTGGAATGACATCCTGTAGTTTGCCCTCTGTCCTGATCTCCGTTCCTGCTCCTGCATCCAAATCGACGAACCGCGCGAGGATATGAAAATCGTCCGCCGTTCCTGAGAACGTACCGGTGATGATGTTATCCAACCCGTAACTCCACCCCAGCTTCAATGCCGTCGCGCGCGTGAGCATGGCCGATTCGGGAAGCCCGAGTTTTTCATACGCAGCAAGCCGTTCTTCGCGCGAAAAGGTGTAGACGCCGGGCTCGGTTTGCAGGCGCCCGATGATCAATTCGGAGATGCCTTCGCCGATCCAATCAAGCGTGCGATCATCGGATAAATTTTCGAAAGGAAAAACTAGGACGGTACTGGAATCCGCTCGCGCGGTGCTCGTGACGGCGAGCGTGACGGCCAGATATATGAGGATGCGCCTCAGCACACCCTGATTATAATGGGGCGGCGACACTTATGCGCATCGCGATCGATATCCGCAAGATCAATGAATTCGGAGTTGGGACGTACATCTGGAATCTCGTGCGCAATCTTGCAGGCATTGATCCACAAAACGAATATCTGCTGATCGGCTCTCATCGAAACTTTCACGAACTGGGTCCGCTTCCGCCAAATTTCAGGCAGCTGTATCAGCCGGAAGAAGAAACGTTGTGGAAGCATCACATCACGATTCCTTTCGCGCTGCGACGGCAAAATGTAGACATCGTGCATGTGCCGCATCATGAGGCGCCGTTCTTTAATCCGTCGAAATTGGTGGTGACGATGCACGATTGCGTGCATCTACTCTTTCCGCATGAAGACTCATCAAAGTTTCAGAATTACCGGAGTTATCTGCAAACAAAGCGGGTCGTGGAAAGCGCGAAGCATGTGCTGGCCGTTTCGAAATCCACAAAAGAAGACTTGATCCATATTTTCGAGCTGCCGGAGTCAAAGATATCGGTCGTACACAATGCGCTCGACGAGCGTTTCGCCTTTGCCTACAACCCGGAGGAACGAAAGCACGTTTTAGAGCGATATCAACTCAAAGACCCGTTTGTGCTGTACTCGGGCAAGATACGGCCTCACAAAAACCTTCATCGGTTGATCGAGGCTTTTGCCGTCCTGAAGAGCGAGCTTATCGATGATGACAAGTACAAAAACTTGAAGCTGATCATCATCGGCGACGAACTGAGCAAGCACCAGTATCTTCGATTGACCGTCATTCGCAGCGGCGCGCAACAGGACGTTCGTTTCTTCGGTTTTGTCCCGTATCCCATCCTCCGCGTTTTTTATCAGTCTGCGGCCTTGTTCGCCTTTCCATCCCTCTACGAAGGTTTCGGCCTGCCGCCGCTGGAAGCGATGGCAAACCGCACGCCTGTTATCGCCTCCAATACGTCATCGCTGCCGGAAGTCCTCGACGATGCTGCCGTGCTGGTGAATCCGGAAAACGTTTTCGACATCGCGCGCGGCATGAAACTCATTCTTTATGACGAGGTCCTTCGCCAGAAACTCATTCAGAAAGGCATTGAACAGGTTTCGAAATTTTCCTGGAAATTAGCCGCACAAAAAGTGTTGCAGATCTACGGACTGGTCACAGCAAGCCGCAGGCGTGTAGTAGCAGCTGTTTGACGTACTCTTTTATTAGCGCGGCGTCGAACTGAACATCACGCCAAGGTAGTATGGCCACAACACAATCGCGAGCACGCCCTTCCAGAAGGTCAGCCGTAAGAATCCGATTGTGAAGAGCCAGGCACCGAACCACACGATCCCCATAAAGCTATGCCGCTCGATTTTTACTTTTTCCATCGAAAGAGTATACGTTGACGAACACAGATTAGACTTTTCGGCGGTGACGACACTCTGTCGTTTAGGAGGATCTATGCGCGAGCTAAAGGTATCTTTCCTGTTCCTGCTAATCGTTTCTTCTCTCGTCTATGCGCAACGCCCAACGAAGATCACGTTTTTCGAGGGCGCCCGCCTGATCCTGGGCGACGGTAAAGCGCCAATCGAAAACTCGGCGTTCATTGTGGAGAACGATCATTTCACCAGTGTCGGCAGGAAAGGCGAGCTTCAGGCACCTCCCGGGGCCGTGCGTATCGATCTAGCCGGAAAGACGGTCATGCCGGCGATGGTCGATGTCCATAGCCACTTTGGATTCCTGAATCAGAAAGACGGCAGCATGTCGAAGGAGAACTTCAATCCGCAAAATCTCCTGGACCATTTGCAGCGATACGCTTATCACGGGTTTGCAGCCGCGATAAGCATGGGGACCGATTACGGAGAATTGCCTTATCAGTTGCGCGAGGAGATCCATCCCGGCGCTGCATTGTTTCGGACCGTTGGGCGGGGGCTGGCCTGGCCAGGATCAGGACCTAACGATCCAGCCCGCAATGATGTTCCATATGTTGTCACCACAGTCGAACAGGCAAGACAGGCTATCCGCGATTTGGCTCCGCACCGTCCGGACTTCGTGAAGATCTGGGTCGACGA
This sequence comes from Terriglobia bacterium, assembly GCA_035315305.1. Lineage (GTDB taxonomy): Bacteria > Acidobacteriota > Terriglobia > 20CM-2-55-15 > 20CM-2-55-15 > 20CM-2-55-15. Next base: position 9,469 of record DATFXZ010000092.1, read on the forward strand.
TCGAAACCGCACGCAAAAGAAATTAACTCCCGAATTGTATGGCGCAGCCATCGATGAAGCGCACAAATACAGTCTGCGTACGATCGCGCACGTTTACGATTTAGAAGATGCGAAGGGGCTGGTGCGCGCCGGCATCGA
>DATFXZ010000093.1:0-3375 GCA_035315305.1 Terriglobia bacterium
TTCTCGAAGAACAGGGACACGACCCGACCGATCTGCATCAGGCGATCGAGCGCGGTTTTCAGTGGGGCGAAGAAATTCCTATTGGATTGTTCTGGCGCCGGACCGATCTGCAAAGCTTGGAAGATCTGGAACCGGTGTTGCTCACGGGCGAAGGCCCCCTCGCATTCCGGAGTTTGGGTATTTCCCAGGAACAAGCCAAACGTGTGATCCAGGAGCTGCTCTAACGGCGGTTTCTTAATTCCTACTTCCTATTTTTCTTAGTTAGCCGCCTTGATCCAGGGCTTCTTCAGTTCCCAGGCTATCGCGTTCTCCGCTCAGTTCACCCTGCGGTGCCGGTGCGCCGGCGCGCTGCTCGCCCGGCCGCGGCTCCGCACGGGTAAGTCTTTGTCCCCGACGCGAGAAGCCTGGTTTCTCGACCGCGAGGCACATGCAGCCGGTGCCTTCGGCACAACCCTGGCAGCAATACGTCTGGCCGTCGTGCGTATACCCTTCGCCAGGCCACTTATTCTTGACCATTCCGCAACCGGGACACGCCGGCAATGGAACAAAGTTCACCAACGAATCGCTTTCATCGATTTCTATCGGCATAAATTTCCTGTCCCATGCGGTGGACCGCCTTTCATAAACTAGAAATCGATCCTAACGGCCTTTTTGCGCGGCTGGCCGCAGCAGGCTCTGGGGAGCGCCGGCTGCTGGCTGTTGGTTTGAAAGCCTGGCCGTCGGTTCGCGTCCCTTGCATCGGCTGCCAGCCGAAACGAACTTTGCCGGAACCTTTTAACCACGGATTGCACAGATTCTTCGGATGCATTGAAACAGCCGGCTTTTAATTCCAAATCCGCGTTATCCGTGCCATCAGCGGTCAGTCTTCCGTCCGAAAATTCGTCCCGCAGAGGCGGGATTCGTGTGGATTTGTGGTTGACCCACAGATTTACGAAGGCGACTTCGCTTGCCAGATCAGCAGCTCAATGTCTTTCAAGAATCCCAGTTTATCCGAATGGCGTAGTTCAAGTCGGTAATGCTTGCCGCCAATTTCAAAGTCCATTGGACCGATGAGGCCGGTGCCTGAAGTCCAAAAAACCGTTTTCTCAGTGTTTCCTTTGCTGACTTTGAAATCGCAATAGAGGAACTCTCTTGGGCAGACCGGCGAGCTTTTCCGGTGTTCGCCCACATACTGAATCGTAAAATCCGGGAATTCGATTTTCTTTCCGGTCGCGTATTTCACACGCGTTCCATACGAAGCCTTCTGCCTGGCCGCGGCGTATCCGTAGGTAACTGGGCCGGCGACCGCCAACAAACCGCTGAACAGAAAGATGAGAGTCGAATTATTTTTCACTCTCTAAAAGTCCGTCACGGCATTTTTGTTTTGAAGGTCAGATCTACTTCCCAGGTTTATTGCGAAAACGTTTCGTGGGAGCGCTTTCATGTAAGTCTGATTCTGTTAAAATGCACGGTGTCGCTTCCAAATATTTATGCCAACCGTTCCTTGACGTCACAGTTGGCCAACTCCTATTTTTCGTTTGAGTTACCGGAGGTAGGACAATGAGCAAACAAGAGACAAATAAGCGCTCGAGGCATCAGGGTGCGAGGACGAGCGTCGATAAAAAACTGCGCGAGCTGGACGCGGAACTTTCCCGTCGTCTCTATGCGACGCTCGACGCGGACGCGAAGTTCGAACTGGAGGCGATGCGTGTGCTCGCAGGAATCGCGCCACTGGAGGAGGGATCGAGTAGCTCACGGGAGGAAACGGCCACGCCCGGAGAGGGGCAAGATTCCGTCCAGAGTGTCGTGGGCGACGCCAAGGCGGCCCATTCGACGACCGGGGCCGATGGCCCGAGTACTGAGGCTCTCGCGAGGATCGTCTTCAAGGACGGCGATGCCTTCCACTTCCTTGGGGTGCCCGCCGATGGCGAGATCGGCGTCGCCTATATCGGCAAGGGGCAGCGTTGGCTGGCGGCCATCTCCGAGCTCCCATCGCCCCTGCGCCTCTACGTGTCGCTAGCCCCTCCGGACACGCCGCTGCCTTGGCTGCTCGCCGCGATTGACAAACAAAAGGATCGGCTGCCGCTTGTGGGTGAGCGGCGCCTGTGTGACCGGGTGGTTGAGACTCTCGAGGCGGAGAGCGAGACATTGCGGCTGCGCGTTCCCGGCCTTCCCGGCGGCGTTTGGACTCCGGACGATTTTACCATCGGCGGGTTCTGCGGGTGGAACGGTGAGAACGAGTGGAACTCCGAATTTTGCAGCGGCGAATTGGAACTCGGACCAGCTCTCGAACCGAACATCTACAAATGCACCGCGCAACTCAGCATCGAGGTAACTCACAATTCAACATCGGGCGGTCACTGGAAGCGGCGCAAATGCTCGATTGCGACCGCGGCGGCTTGCGGTAGCCCCGTTCGCATTCGGCATCAGTATCGCGAGCTGGGCTTCTTCAGTTGGAACTGGGTAACGGCCAGCGATCACGTGCTAGGCCCATCCGAGGTAACCGGGACCCTTTGGCTTGGCCTCGTCCGGCGCCGGCGCCGGATCATCTACCAGCGTTCGGGGGGTCCGTTCGGCGGACCTGGTGGCTTTCGTGCTTTGAGCAGGTTCAGTCGTCATCTGACTGGGTGAGCTTGTCCTGCTGAAGCTGGACCGATTACCAGCTCGTCGTTGCTTAATTTCCCGAGTTTGTCGGAGCGGCGTAACTCGAGAAGAAACCGTTTGCTGCCGATCTCGAACTCCACTGGCGCGATATCGCCCGTGCCGCTGCTCCAGGAAACGACTTTCTCAATGTTCGCAGTACGCACTTTGAAATCGTAATAAAGGAACCCTCGTGGGTAGGCAGGCAGGCTTGTCCGGCGTTCGCCAACGTACTCAACTCTGAAATCCGGGAATTCAAATTCTTGGCCGGCTTGGTATTTCACGCGCGTCCCGTATGACGCCTTTTGTTCAGATGCAGTCTGTCCGCAGCTAAGTGGACCGGCGAGCGCCAACAAACCGCTGAACAAAAAGATGAAGGCCGAATTACTCTTCAACATTGAAAAGCGCTGGGATTGAAACATCTGAACATTCGCGTCTATTCGTGCTTGCCGCGTTGTAGGCGGATGCCATCCGTCGTCAGCTCTTCTTCTTTGGCACTGTTTGGAACGACGGAATCGATTCGTTAATCACCACCCACGGCAATTTATCTTCGAGAAAGATGACTTTCGTCGGCGCAAATGGCGTCGGATCGTCGAGAGACGCAATGGTGACATCGATCGTGTCCGAGTCTTTGCTATCTTCGAAAAACAAGTGAGTTCCGCAACACGCGGCAAACGAACGAATCCGATTCGCGTACGGAATCTTGCGCGGCTCACCCTTTGTCACGACCAAATCCTTGCGCGGCACCGATCCCCA
>DATFXZ010000094.1:0-8302 GCA_035315305.1 Terriglobia bacterium
ATTGAAAATGATGGTGCGGCGATCGGGAGTCAACGTCACCTGTTCCACCATATAGGAACCAGGTGTTAGTAACATCGGCCGGCTGTTTTGGGCTCCGGGATGCTGGACCGAGTACAAGTGCGGAAAGCCGTCGCGATAGGACATGAAAACGAGATAGTCGTCGGCCGCCCATCGCAGGCCGATGCCGCCTGGGTTTTGCAGGATCGGGTCGCCGGGTGCTTTGCCGCTCGAGATCGCCGGGACGGCTGTAATGTTCGCGTCGAGCCCTGAGGGAATTTCAGCGACCATCACCTCCCATGGCGATTCCGTGCGTGCGAGCGGCGAACGGGGCGTTCCGCCATTACCGGGTTGTCGCAGGAACGCGATCTTGCGTCCGTCCGGCGACCACGCCGGCTGCGTATCGCGGCCGGTCGAGGGCGCAATGAAGCGGATCGGCTGCTCGGGCAGATAAAGGCCGATGAAACTATGGTCTCCCCTGTTCGAGACGAATGCCAGCGTCTTCCCATCCGCCGACCAAGCAGGCGAGTCGCTCGTACCGCGCGCGTAAAAGAGTTGCTGGGGTTGCTTCGATCCATCGATTGGCGCAATCCAGATTTGCCGGTTTCTGACGAAAGCGACGCGATCCGTATCCGGCGATACAGCAGGATCGTCACCTTCACCGATCAGTTTTGGTGAGCCGCCAGGAACAGTTACTGACCAGATCTGAATGCGAGGTTGCACGGGCAATTCGGCAGGATTCGGCGGTGTGTCCGCTCCACGGTTCGAACCGTGATCCCCGCCCCGCACGTACACGATGGTCTTGCCGTCGCGAGAAAAGCTGAGTTGGGTTAATTCCTGGCCGTCATCTTCCGTATATGACGTCAGTTTGCGTGCCTCGAATGCCGGGCCGCTTGCAATATAGATGTTGCGGACACCACGCTCATTGAAAGTCCACGCGATCGTCGACCCAACCGGGGATGCAACGAGATTTTCAGGCGACGGGAAGCTGAGAATTTGCTCGACAGTAAACGGGCGAGACGCCGTCTGCTGTGCGATAAACATGAAGGCAAATGCAAAGATTCGAAGGCGCTGCATAGTCATTTCCGTCTCCCACCGCGGCTCCGTGCCGCCTTCGGACATTAAATATTCTCCCCCTCGTGAGGGGGAGAGCCGCCGCAGGCGGCAGGGGGTCGGTCACACACCATCTGCAGCCGGTGTCTATTCATTCGATTGCGCGGGTTTTAATGTCAGTTTCTGCACGCGCCAATTCGTGATTTCGCCCACGTACAATTCGTTCTCGCTTCGGCAATCCATTTCGTGAACCGTGCCGAACTCTTTCAGGAGCTTTCCAGCAGTTCCGAACTTGCCTAAAACTTTTCCGTCCAGCGTCATCTTGTAAATTTCGCCGTTATCCATGCCGGTGCTGGGGTTCGAGTTCGACGTGTAAAGAAATTGACGCGGTCCTGGCGTAATACAGATTGCGTACGGCGCGCCGACGTTCGTGTACTGCGTCTTGAAATTTCCCTCACCATCGAACACTTGAATACGCTTGTTCTCGCGATCACCGACATACACATTGTTCTGCGAGTCGATTGCAATCGTGTGCGGAATATTGAACTGCCCGGACTCGGTCCCGCGTGAGCCCCACGACTTGAGGAATCGCCCGTTCTTGTCAAACTTTGCAATTCGAGAATTGCCATATCCGTCGGCAACATAGATATTGCCGGCCGAATCCCAAGCGACATCTGTTGGTCGATTGAAGTTGTCACCGGGAATTCCTGCACCCGCCGGCCCGCCACGCCCGCCGCCTCCGCCACGCGCTCCGGCGGCTGCATTTGCAGCAGGTGCTGGAACAGGCAAAGCCTCCGGCTTTCTGCCAAGCGTCATTAGAACCCGTCCGTCGGGATCGAACTTGAGGACCATGTTCGAGCCTTCGTCGATGACCCAAATGTTGTCTTGCCGGTCTACTCGCACCGCATGGGCGAAGACAAACCCGTATAAACCCTGTCCAATTTCGCGGACGTATTTCCCCGTCTGATCGAATTGGAACAGCCGCGCGGCATTTCTCGCAAACGCCCGATTGGTGCCCATCGTCACTTGAGGTGAGCCGGTGCGTGTGTAAACAAACACGTGTCCTTTGGAGTTCGTTGCCACACCGACGGCTTCGCCGAGATAAAGACCGTCCGGCAGCTTCAGAAAATTGGGCGTGGAGTCGTAAGGTATCTCCGGAACTGCGTTCTGCCCGTTCAGGGAACCGACAGCGAAGAGTACCGCTGCAATCAACCAGAGCTTTGATGCACGTTGCATGATCAATCCTCCTATTTCGACGACGCCTGCGTCTGGGTTCGAGGTTTGAGGATGAGTTTTTGAACACGCCACGACGTGATTTCCGAGACGAGTAATTCATTTTCGTTCCGGCAATCGATCGCATGCACCGTGCTGAATTCGCCCAATTGCTTTCCCGGCTTGCCAAACTTGCCGACAACGGTTCCATCCAACTCCATCTTGTAAATTTCGCCGCTGACTGCTGCTTGACGCGAGTCGTTGTTGTCAGGGTTCGAGTTCGAACTGTAGAGATATTGGTGCGGCCCTGGCGAGATGCAGACTGCCCAAGGAGCGCCGATGTTGTCGTAGATTTTGAGAAGTTTCAAATCGCTGTCGAAAACCTGAATACGTCTGTTTTGACGGTCGGCTACATAGATATTGCCTTTCGCATCCGACGTGATCGAGTGCGGTGTGTTCAATTGCCCAGGCTGGGTTCCTCTGGTTCCGACCTCCTTAACGAAGCGGCCATTCTTGTCGTACTTCGCGACGCGAGAGTTGGTATAGCCGTCGGCGACAAAAATGTTCCCTGCGGGGTCCCACGTAATATCGGTTGGCCGGGCGAAGCGATATGGCTGCGCTGGCGGCGGAGGCGTGCCGGCCGGCGGTGAGGCTTCGAGACCCTCAACGGCTTCTCGCCGTCTGCCCATAACCATAAGAACGCGGCCTTCCGGGCTGAACTTCACAATGACGTCAGTGCCTTCATCGACCGTCCAGATATTGTCCTGCGAATCAACACGGACTCCGTGCGCCATTTCGAATCCGTACAGGCCTTGCCCGATCTCGCGAACAAACACACCGTTTTGATCGAACTCAAACAGTCGCGTGTTTCCGCTTCGAGTAAAAACAAACACGTGACCTTTCGAGTTGCGCGCCACGCCGATCCCTTCGCCGAGGTAAAGGTTCGGGGGCAGCTTCAGAAAATTAGCCACCGACTCATACGCGATGTCGGGTGCGGTTTCGAAGGCCTTCGCGCGAGCGGGGGCATTCTGCTGCGCGAACGACACGCTGGACAAAAGCAGAACGACAACAAGCAAAAACGATTTTTTCGATCCGTTCATTCGAGCCTCCAAGAAGTCGAACTCATTTGCATACGAAGCTTGCAGGGTCTTCCGTATTACCGTTGCCTTTGTAGGTAGGCACCTTCGGGTATTGGCAGACAAGCCGTCTTCCCACCATCTTTTCGTTCTTGTAGTGATCGAACATCAGCTCCTCTGGCGCATTACCCGTCTGTTTCCATTGTTCGATAACGTTGAGCGCGTCGTAATTGAAGTTTTCTTCACCGCTCGTGCCAGGCCCATGACCCATGCCGGGTACCATAAAGAATCGCATTGATTCTTTTACCTGCTTGGCTCCTGTTTTTGCTACGACTGCTTTGTAATAATTCATCGCGACTTTGGGTGGCACAGCTGCATCAGACCATCCATCAACCAGCATCAGCTTGCCGCCGCGGGCGAAGAATTTGCGTAAGTCCGGGTCGACTGCATTAACCGGCGCCACGTCCGGCTTATCGGCGAGTGCCAGATCGCTATCGAAGTTGACCCGCCGCGTTTTGTAATCCCATTTCGGATCCTTGAACACGAAATACTTGAAGAACTCGACCGGATCCCAAGCGGCTGTGCGCCGCCCGCCAATTGCGTCCAGCCGAGTTCGCTCCCCGGATATATCGGAGAGTAGATTTCTTCCTTCGTTCGTGGATTCGTTGGCCCGGCATAAATCTTTTGCGCGGCATCCGCCTGAAACTTAGTCAAGCTGGATTGCGCTACCAGCCCCGAGAGGTCTACCTTGCAATGTTCGGGGTCGCTGATGATGCCGTCTTTAAGGCCATCCTTGTGATCGCATTGCTCGAGAGCAACCTCGTGCAGGACCGACAGTTCCTTTGGAGACAGAAGACTACGCTCATCATCATGAGTTGCGTACCAATACCACATCTGCCCGAACGTGTGGCGCGACAGGTACGATGACATTCCCGTCACTGCGATCACGTCATAGTCGTCCGGATACCTTTGCGCAGAGCTGAGCGCGGCAATGGTTCCACCGCCGCCTTCGGCGATAACCGAATATTTCAGTGGTGCGTCGTAGTACGCCTTGATCAGAGCTTTGGAAGCAACAACCATCTCGTGCGCCGCCCGGTATCCGAAATCCTTGATCTTTTCCGGATGGGCGATGGCATAGCTCGAATCACCTTCGTGTCCCGTATTGTTGCCTGCTGTGGCGTAGCCGAGCCGAACTCCATTCGCCAGCGGGCCCGCGTTAACTGCTGCACCGCCTCCCAAACCACCATTGCCGCTACCGCGAAATTTCCCATTCCAGTTTGCTGCGACCGGCATCCATAGCTCCATTTTGATGTCGGAATCGCTGGATGGTTTTAGCGTCGCTTGGATCCGGCAAAACGCGGGAAGGTTCGCGAACTGATTACCGCCGCGCGCGCCTCCTCCGGCCTGGCCCCCTACGACCGGCGGTGTGTACGCACCCGCCGCTATGTTTTGAGCAAGCGTGATCGTCGTGCTCGGCAAAGATATCTTGGCCAGATCCTCACACGCTGTCGCCGCATGGGCCGGGCTAACTAAGAGGATTGCAAGCAAGAATGCAACGCCGCAAAGTAATCGAGACATTTCAGAGCAACCCTTCTGTTGAAATGTTGGGTGGAACTTCCGCGCAGTCATATCACTTCTGGTTAGGATTGGCAACACGCGGCGCCGGTGTCGGAACTCAGTTTGGTAGCTGGATAATGTCGTAATACGTGTGGATCATCTCTGTATCGAACGCGGCGATGAGAGCTTCAATGGGGAAGAGCAACGTATCCCAGTGGAATCCCGACCGAAAGAGGGGCGAAGACGTATATGTCCCTGTGCCGGTGTTGATGAGAGGCCGAATGAAGACGCTTTTCGAGTCCAGCGGAAGGGTTGCGACGTTTGCATAAAACTTTTTCCAACCTTCGCTCATGAACAAATACTGCTCGACATTCGAAACATAGAAAGCAGTGACAGTGCTGTTGCGGTCTTTGAGGTATTGAGCAACGGACTGAATCGCCGTTGGGCCCGCAAAGTCCCCGACGATCGGAACAATTAGATTGTCTTTCTGTAGCCGCTGCACCGCCTGGAAATTCTCTTCGCTGGCAAGAAAACTCCGAGGTTTGCCGGTGCTGTCGCTGTCGGTCATCAGTTCTTCGTACGTCGGTAAAATTGTCCGTGTGGGCGGGCGCGGACCCGAATAGGTCAGATTCGGCCCACCAACGTAAAAGGCTCTGAGAATATTTGCAACCGTGTTTTCGTCATCGACTGTCAGGGTGAATCCGTGTTCGCCGACCAGCCGCTGTTTGATGATTCGCAAATTTTCCTGATAAAGATCCAGGTCTGCAGCCACATCATCAAACGCGTTGAACAGCACAACGGCACTGGAGTCTTGTTCCAAGTCCGGGGGACGCGGCCGTGAAAACAAGTGAGAAAGAAAATCGGCTCGGTCCTTGGAGATCTCGAACACGGCCTTATACATCAAGTGTTCGAGCATATTCTGACGCCGAATGTCGAACACAAACGCAATTTTCGGTTTGAGGGCGGCGATGTACGTGAAATTTTGTTCGGGCCCCACGCCGAGGTACACGCCGCCGGGCTTTCTTCCTTCCGTGAGACTGGTAAGGACCTCCTGAAACGCGAGTTCGTTGGAGACGAAATTATCGGAGACGAAAGAACCGCCTGGTTCTGAGAAGTCTGCGATCAACTTCCAAAACGCTTCGTCGCTGAGCCGCGCCGGTAATTGTTCCGCCGACCAGCCAACACTAAAAAAGACGCAGAGCGTCAATACAACGGCAAGTCGGAATCGATTGGCAGACTTCAATTCAAATTCCCTTTTAAGCAGCGTAAATAAGAGACATTACCAGCGAAGCAATCGTTTGCACAAAACGTTTTTGGAGCTTGGACGCTAGAATACCCGGTTACTGATTCATCAACTGGAGTTCTGCATGAAAAGGCAGAAACGTGCGAAGGAATGGTTCGATAATGACGTCTTTTGGCGCGAAACATTCTCTTACATATTCGCCGAGAAACGGGTAGCGCTTGCCTCTGAAATAGTTGATAAAGTCTTGAGGCTAACGAACCTGCAAGGGAAGTCAGCGCTGGACCTCGGTTGCGGCACCGGCAGCTTTTCGATTGCCTTGGCCCAACGTGGTTTTTCGGTTACAGGGGTGGATCGAACCAAATATCTCCTCGACAAAGCGCGTGCAAAAGCACGATCCACGCACATCGCTGTGGAATGGGTTCAAGAAGACATGCGGGATTTTGTGCGACGTGATGCGTATGACTTTGTCCTAAGCATGTTCTCGACGTTTGGATATTTCGATGATCGTCGGGAAGATGCAGCGGTTCTTGCAAACGTCTCCAAGTCTCTTCGACCCGGCGGTGTATTTCTAATGGATATTATGGGGAAAGAGATTCTCGCGAAGATATTCCAGCGTTCCTCGGCGCAGACACTACCGGACGGATCTGTCCTGGTGGAACAAAGGAGCATCCTTGACGATTGGACTCGCGTCCTAAACGAATGGACCGTTATTCGAAATCGTCGAGCACGGAAGTTCACCTTCCTGCTCAACATTTATTCAGGGCAAGAGCTTCGGCAGGAAATGGAGCGCGCCGGTTTAGTTGATGTGAAACTCTACGGCAATCTCGATGGTGATCCGTACGGGCCGGATGCTGGGCGCCTGATTGCAGTTAGTCGGAAAGCAGGAAGGGGTGGGCGGCGGCGCTGAATCGCGGAGTACATGGGGGCAGCCCCCATGCGAGTTCTTAATTTTCTTCGCCCATCGCCGCCAGGTTTTTTTTCGCGGGCGTATAACCAGGATCGATTCGTAATGCCTGTTCGAAGTGCGCTTTCGCCTCAGGCACCCTTTCCTCTTTCATCAACAGCTCACCCAGGCTGTTATGTGCCATGAACTGTTCGGGATCGAGCCGAAGCGCGGTCTCGAATTCATTCAAAGCACTCTTCATATCCCCGACTCTCACGAGGACCATTCCCAGGTTCGTGTGCGCCAGCGGGTATCGTGGGTCGAGAGCAATCGCGCGCTCGAGATGGATCCTTGCGTTAGGCAGGTCGCCTGCCTCATCGAGAATGATCCCGAGGTTGTTGTGCACTTCCGCATTTCGGGGATCCAGCAAGAGGGCACGTTGAAAGTGGTCCCTGGCGTCGGCGACTTCGTGTTGGTCCGACAACAACACGCCGAGAAAGATATGGGCGGGCAGCATGTTCGGCGCCAGAGCTAGTGCTTCCTGATAATGAATTTTCGCTTCGCGCAGACGGCCCATTTCCTGAAGCTCTCTGGCCATTTGGTAATGAGCCATTGCCGATTTCGGGAAAGCGCCGACTACGTTTTCATAACGGGGGAGCGATGGTGCGACGTTCCCCTTGGATTCGACGACGAAAAACAATCCTGCCGGTATCGCGAACAGCAGCCACAGAGCCGCATGGCGAGCCCAAGCAGGAATCAGCGGCACTGCCTGGGTGGCAGAGGCGTTGACCTCAACGCCGAGGGCCTGGCTGGTCTCTCTTTCACGGATTTTCCAGATGAAGCTGTCCATGTAGTAATGCAGCATGCCGGTTGCCGAGACCAGCGAGACCACCACACGGATCACCCTGTCGTCTTTGAACAAGGTCCATGCATGCGTGAGCAACCCGAATGCAAGACACAGCCCTACATACACCAGCAAGAGCGCTCGGCGAGGTCGAAAAAGGAACCGAATGAACGGACCAGCGTCGGACGTCTGTCGTGTCCGGTTAAGATTAAACATCCACACGATCGCAAGGTACTGGACGTCGTGCCACGATTCGAACAACGCCAGGCCCATTAACGGACGCTCTACCACGCCGGCCGTGTAGCTGAGATAAATGAAAGTGACCGCAACAAAAACGAACTTGAGTGGATTTGGCGAGTGTCCTTGCCGGATCGAGGAGGCTATCCGGACCACATAGATAACGGTGACGACAATGGTCGCAGCCAGCCATCCACGGG
>DATFXZ010000095.1:0-6889 GCA_035315305.1 Terriglobia bacterium
CGATCAGGCGCTTCAGCGTTGCACCTTTCAACCGATGTTCAAAAAAGATGATGCCGATCGCACTGCCGATGCCGACTGCCAGTGCGGCCGCGCCCTCAAATCCGAATGGATGGCTGTAATATGCGACCAATGTAAGCGTGACGGCGAAAATCAGACGCACCACGACAATGTCGATCCGGTAATTTTGTTCTTTCCCCTGCACCTCCGCCGGCAAAATCTTAGATACCGGCGGTGGGCCCTTACTTTCTTTTCCTCTCATGAGACACCTGTATCCGTTTTTGTTTTGAGGCGTTTAACCTTATGAAGACCACTCCCGCGCGCATTATAAACCATTGAAAAAATAGAAGGTATCGAAAACGTCTGGTGGAGTGATGGCACGAGAGTCGGTGAGCCCTCGTCTCTGCTGCTACAAGAAAAAAACTTCCTGTGCCTGCCGAACATCTCTAACGCGTAGGGTTTCCACGAGAGATGGTAATTCTTCAACGTTGGATTGCGCAGGAATGATTCCGCGTTTGAATCCAAGAAGAGATGCCTCCTTAAGCCGCACGTCGCTGAACATGGCTGAACGTACTTCACCCCCGAGACCGACCTCGCCGAAGATCACTGTAGATGGAGCGATCGGCTTGCCAAACAAGCTGGAAAGGATCGCGCCAACGATAGCTAAGTCTGCCGCAGGTTCGTCCACTTCGAGTCCGCCCACGACGTTCAAATAAATATCCTGATCCCACAAATTTACGCCGAGCCTTTTTTCAAGCACAGCCGAGATCAGCGCAAGCCGCTGCGGATCTACGCCGGTCGCAAGCCTTCGCGGAGCGCCGAAGTGAGTCCGAGAAACCAGCGCCTGCATTTCGACCAGTAACGGCCGCGTGCCCTCCATACAACAAAGGACCGCGGAGCCGGGACTCATGGACTGCGTCTGCGTCAAAAACAGACCGGAAGGTTTTTCCACTGGTTTCAAACCTGACGACATCATTTCAAAGATGCCGAGTTCATTGGCCGGCCCAAACCGGTTTTTGATAGTTCGAACAATTCGATGCGGATGCTGTCGCGGGCCTTCGAAATACAAAACCGTGTCCACGATATGCTCAAGCGCCTTCGGTCCGGCAATGGCGCCATCTTTTGTGATGTGCCCAATGAGGAAAACAGGGACATGATTCTTTTTCGTCCAGAAGAGCAACTGCGATGCGACTTCCCGCACCTGACCGATGCTGCCGGGAGCCATTTCAAGTTTTTCGCTGAACGTTGTCTGTATCGAATCAATGATCAGCACTTTGGCCGCGAGCTGCTCCGCCGCTGCAAGAATTTTCTCGACGGACATTTCGGAATAGATATGAAGGTCGCGAGCCTGGACGTCCAACCGCTCGCCACGCATCTTGATTTGATGCGCAGACTCTTCACCGGAGGCGTATAACACGGCCGTCGATTGTGCCAGGTGCGAGGCGACATCCAACATGAGGGTCGATTTTCCGACTCCGGGATCGCCGCCTAATAAAACGAGTGCGCCGGCAACTACACCGCCGCCAAGCACACGGTCGAACTCAAATATTCCCGTCGACACACGCGGCGTTTCCACCCCGGTAATTTCGGTGAATCGAATGGGGGAAGAATCCCACGACGCGGGGGCATCGGCCGCAGCCACCGCTACCCGTTCTTCAACGAACGTATTCCACTGTTGGCATGACGGACACCGGCCAATCCATTTCGGAGACGTGTGGCCGCACTGCTGGCATACAAATTGGTTCTTCGGTTTCACTTGAGCATGCAATTCGTCTAGTTGAAATCCAGCAGCGTCTCGAATCGCGTGTACTCTCGCAAGAAAGCGAGTCTTACGATTCCGGTAGGGCCATTGCGCTGTTTGGCGATGATCAGTTCGGCGAGGCCGGCATTTTCTTCAGAAGGTTTGTAGACCTCTTCGCGGTAGATGAAAACCACGAGATCCGCATCTTGTTCAATCGAACCCGATTCACGCAAGTCCGAAAGCTGCGGCTTGTGGTCGCCCTGACGTTGTTCGGGTGCGCGGCTCAACTGAGAAAGCGCGATGACAGGAACGTTCAATTCTTTGGCAAGCGCTTTCAAACCGCGCGATATGCCTGAGATTTCCTGCGTTCTATTTTCACTCCGACCATAGCCTGACATCAGTTGGAGATAATCCACGATGATCAGGCTCAATCCATGCTCGGCTTTCAACCGGCGGCATTTGGCTCGCATTTCCATGACGGTCAGCGTTGACGAGTCGTCGATGAAAATCGGAGCCTGCGTCGTGCGGCCGAGCGAGTCGATCAGTTTTCGAAAATCGTCCTTCCCCAGATATCCGGTACGCACTTTGTGAGCATCGACGCGAGCTTCCGCACAGAGCATCCTCATTAGCAGCTGCTCTTTCGACATTTCCAGGCTGAACATACCGACCGGCAGGTTCCTGTGCAGCGCCACGTGCTGTGCGATGTTCAAACAGAGGGCCGTCTTTCCCATCGACGGTCGGGCCGCAATAATGATCAGATCCGAGGGCTGCAGACCCGAAGTCATTCGATCCAGATCACGGAATCCCGAGGCAACTCCCGTGATCATTTCCCGCTCGCTGTACAGCTTCTCTAACAGTCTCGTAGCGGGCAACTCGAGTTCTCTGACGGAAACAAAACCGCTTCGGATTCGTTTTTCCGAAAGACTGAAGAGCGCTTGCTCCGCACGGTCCAGTATCAGTTCCGCGGGTTCGGCCTGATCAAAGCATTCCGCCATGATCTTGTTTGTGGAATTTACGAGCTGGCGAAGAAGCGATTTTTCACGAATGATTTCGATGTAGTGCTCGATATTGACCAGACGCGGAATACCATCTTCCAGGCTTGCCAGGTATGTAATGCCGCCGGCGCTCTCCAGCTGAGATGCGCGCACCAGTTCTTCTTGAATCGTAATCAAATCAATCGCGCGCGATCGTTCGATCAGGTCCACCATTTTTCGAAAAATGATGCGGTGACCGTCGAGGTAGAAGTCTTCAGGCTTGAGACTCTCCAGTACCCGATAATAGTTTTCGTTATTGACAAGAATGGCGCCGAGAACGGATTTTTCAGCGTCGATGTTGTGTGGAAGCGTTCGTTCGAGAACTTGGCGCGACATAAATAAAGCCGGAAATCAAAAAACCAAGAAATTTGCGTGGCTACGTTACCACTACTTCTAGTTTTCGATTGCCGGCTTCTCGCGTCCTACTTATTACTCTTCGGTTTCAGGCTCAACCTTTAACTTGACATGCGCTGTGACGTCCTTAAACAACCGAATTGGAATTGAGTATTCACCGAGCGTCTTAATGTGATCGTCCATATGGATCTTGCGCCTCTCGATTTGGAAGCCCTTCTTTTCGAGAGCCTCCGCAATATCGGAGTTCGTGACCGATCCATACAACGCGTCGTGCTCGCCTACTTTGCGCCGCACCGTGATCTCAGCTTTTTCCAAAATTTGCTGAAGTTTCTCCGCATCGTCCTTCTGCTTCCCTTCTTTCCTCAGCAGCGACTGACGCTCCGCCTCAATGACCTTTAGATTGCCGGGCGTGGCAACGTACGCGAGCTTTTTCGGCAGCAGATAATTCCTCGCATAGCCATCAGCGACTTTTACAACCTGACCAGCGCGCCCAAGATTATCGATTGTCTCTCTGAGTATGACTTCCATCACGCCTACTCCGTGGTGAATGGCAACAATGCGATGTTGCGCGCTTTCTTGATCGCATCGTTCAAGAGACGCTGATGCTGTGAACAGACACCGGAGATGCGCCGCGGCATGACCTTAGCTCGTTCGGGCACGAACTGCGAAAGCAGTTTGACGTCTTTATAATTGATCGAGTCAATCCTTTCGACACAGAACTTGCAGACCTTCTTCCGGCGATAGTACTGTTTTTGACCTGGCGGACGTTTTTCCTTAGCTGATTTCATTGCATAGCCTCTTCTGCAGACGGACCGGGAGCGGCACCCGCACCAGAACCTCGGCGCGCGGCGCGTTTCTGCCGGTAGCTGCGAATTTTTTCCAATCGGCGGACTTCCTCATCCGTCCGCACTGTGATGTATTTGATGACAGCATCCATGACGCGTAGACGCCGCTCGCATTCCTTAATAATGTCGCCGTTCCCAACAATGGTGAACAGCACATAGTAACCTTCGCGCTGCTTGTCGACTTCGTAAGCAAGACGCCGCTTACCCATCTTTTCGATCTTTTCGATCGTGCCGCCACCTGACGTGATGATGTTTTCGAGCTGCGCGTTGATCTTGTCAATCTCTTCCTCTGTTGCGTTCGGATTGACAATGAACATAATTTCGTAATGTCGCATTTAGTTATCCTTTGCGCGGCCTTCGGCCGCAGAACCCTCTCTCAAATCGATACCGTTATATTCGGCCATTGCCTTTTCGATACCGGCGACGATTAGCGTTTCAACCGCTTTGACCGCGACATCTTCCGTTTGAAACAGCAGCGCCTGGTCACCACTTGCCACCCTGGACAAAACGAAATCGCGAACGTCACCCAAATCGCGGTCGGGCCGAATCCCAA
Source organism: Terriglobia bacterium (assembly GCA_035315305.1). Classification (GTDB taxonomy): domain Bacteria; phylum Acidobacteriota; class Terriglobia; order 20CM-2-55-15; family 20CM-2-55-15; genus 20CM-2-55-15. Next base: position 4,525 of record DATFXZ010000095.1, read on the forward strand.
CTCGAACTCTTAGGAATTCGTCCGACCCTAAAGTCGAAATTATGGATTTTATCCCATTGTGACCGCCGGCCGAACCTTTTTGCCGGACTCGCAGCTTTCCTAAGGGAAGCGCGAGATCGTCATAAACAACAATGATGTCGCGGGCACTCGATTCAAAACGTTCAAAAACCGGCTGCAACGCTGCCCCGCTGCGGTTCATAAACGTTTGCGGCATAACTAATACCGCGGACGCACCGCCCAGCAGGATTTGACGAGAGATAAGCGTCGGACCGCATCGTTCCCTCATACGAACATGTTGCTGGTCGGCGATGCGTTCCAAAACGCGAAAGCCGGCGTTGTGATACGTATCCGCGTATTCTTCGCCAGGATTTCCCAATCCGACGATAAGCCACATTGGTCTGGGCTATTCCGCAGGCGGAGCTTCTTCTTCCTTCTTGCCCTTTTTCAGGACTTCCGGCTCGGCAGGAGCTGCTGCAGCTTCGCCTTCGACAGCGACGACAGCGGGCGCCGGCGCTTCTTCTTCCTTTATTGAGACAACGTGCACGACAACCTGATCGGGGCTTTCCAGGATTTTGACCTTCGCATTTGCCGGCAAATCCGACACGCGTAGAGCACCATTGAGGCCCAAGTCGCTGACATCGACGTCAATACGCTCCGGAATGTCGCCAGGCAAACATTCGACTTCGATCTCGCGCGTGATCAATTCGAGAATTCCACCATCAACCTTCACTCCTCGAGCCTCTCCTCGGATGTTGATCGGAACGGTCACTCGGATCGCGACGTCCATCGCAATGCGGTAGAAGTCGGCATGCAGGAGGCTGTCCTTGATGGGATCAACCTGCAAATCTTTCAGGATCGCATTCGTCGCGCCGGCGCCCGCGATGTCCAGCTTAAGAATCGTGTTCCGTCCAGCTTCCGAACGCAGCACTTTCTGCAGTGCTTTTGGATCCACGGCAACGGCAATATTCCCGCCCTTTCCGCCGTAGACAATCCCAGGCACCAAACCCTGTCGACGCAACCGCCGCGCGGCATTCTTGCCGCGATCATCGCGACCTTTAGCATTCACAACAATCTCAGCCATAAATACTTCCCTTTAAATAAATAAAACACTCACGGATGTCTCTTCATGGATCGACTGGACGGCCTGCGCCAGCAGTTTGCCCACGCTGAGCACGGAGATCTTCTTGCACTTCCTCGCTTCGCTGTGAAGAGGAATTGTGTTGGTCACAACAACCTCGATCAACTCTGAGCTTAATATCCGCTCAACTGCAGGTCCGGACAACACCGGATGCGTGCAGCACGCATAGACTTTGGTCGCTCCGGCCTTCAACAAGGCTTCAGTATTTTTCACGAGCGTCCCTGCCGTGTCGATGATGTCGTCGACAACCAGACAGTTTCGTCCTCGGACGTCACCGATGACGTTCATCACCTGCGCCACATTCGCTTCGATTCGTCGTTTGTTGACCATCGCCAAATCGCCGTTCAGCCTTTTAGCGAACGCCCGTGCTCTTTCAACGCCACCGGCATCGGGGGAGACGACGGTCAGATTCGGCAAACTCAATTTCTGAAAATATTCGACGAGTACCGGCGCAGCGAACAGGTGGTCTACCGGAATGCTGAAAAATCCCTGGATTTGAGGCGCATGCAAATCCATTGTCAGCAGACGATCCGTACCTGAGGCGACGAGCAAATCCGAAACGACCTTGGACGAAATCGGCACACGCGGCTTGTCCTTTCGATCCTGTCGCGCATAGCCGAAGTAAGGGAGCACCGTCGTGATTCTTCTCGCAGAGGCCCGCTTGAAAGCGTCAATCATCAAAAACAGCTCGAAAAAATTCGCATCCACGGGCGGGCAAGTCGGCTGAACGATGAAAACGTCGGCGCCCCGGACGTTTTCCAGGATTTGAAAGTAGATCTCCCCATCGCTGAAGCGCGTCACGGATGATTTGCCGAGCTCGCAACCCAGATACTCACAGATTTCGTTCGTGAGTGCGGTATTGGCGGTACCACCGAAGATTTTCAATTCGTTACTCACAACAGGTCCTCTGCAGAAATCGGAAAGTGAACTGGGGCGGAAGGATTCGAACCTTCGAATACAGGTTCCAAAGACCTGTGCCTTACCACTTGGCCACGCCCCAATGCTGGACTACTCTTCTACGATTTTCTGGAAATACTCCCAGCGCGGCAACGGCTTTGTCAGTTTCACGCGGAAAGTCCCGTCCAGAGCCGATCCTGCACGAATCGCGTCCGAAAGCATTTGAAATTGACCAAAGACCGTTGAGCCGCTACCAGATAGCGCAGCCCGGTACGCCCCGAGATTCAGCAACTCTTCCTTGATCCTGGCCAATTCCGGATACCGAGCGAA
>DATFXZ010000096.1:0-12729 GCA_035315305.1 Terriglobia bacterium
TTGCCTGATGCTTCCAGCCTGGTCCGCGGATATCGCGGCATTGCGGGCGCAGATTGAAAAGGTTATTCCTCGCGTGCGAGGCCAGGTTGGGGTTGCGATCAAACATGTAGAGTCGGGCACGGAATTGATGATCAATGCCGATCAGACTTATCCGATGGCGAGCACATACAAGGTTCCGATCCTTGTCGAGCTTTTTTATCAGCGTGCCGCAGGGAAGCTTGATCTGACCGACCGAGTGGAGGTAAACCCATCAGATGTGCATCCCGGCGGGACCATCGCTCTGCTGCTTGACGGCCCCGGCCTCCAGATGAGCATCCACAATCTGATCAACCTCATGATGCGCGTGTCCGACAACTCGGCCGCCGATATTTTGATGAACAGAGTCGGCGCAGCCAATGTCACTGCGCGCATGCGAAGTCTGGGATTGGATAAGATCAGGGTCGATCGATCGACTCTTGAGATGATTCTCGATCAGGAAGGCCTCGACTACGGCATATATGGAAAGCTGCCGCTATCACAATTGCGTGAACACCTCGATGGAGTCGATCCTCAGAGTGCGGCCCGCGCGAACGAGCGCTTCAACGCTACCGAAAAAGATGTCGCAACGCCCCGCCAAATGACGATGCTGCTGGAGAAGATTTATCGGGGTGAGATCGTAGATCGCGCGAGTTCGGATGAGATTATCGAGTTCATGAGTCATTCTTTGATCGGTGAGACCCGTTTACCGGCCCTGCTGCCGCAAGGCACACGTGTTGTTCACAAAACGGGAACTATTAGTGGGAGCACTAACGACACTGGCATCGTTTTCCTGCCCGGCGGCAGTCACTTGATCGTGACCGTCTTCACGAAGGACGCGAAAGGCCTCTCTGCAGAACGCGAGCATGCGATTGCCGAAATATCGCGGTTTGCATACGACTATTTCGTTTTTAACCCAACAGGGCACTGAGTGCGATGCTGCTGACGCTGGCATCGTTCCTGTTGCCGCCGCTGTTTGTATTTGGCATCTACCACCTTCTGACTTGGTTCAACGTCGCTCGAATTAACGAACGCGTCTTCTGGAAACGCGTGGCGATTGCGTCTGCTGTTTGTCACGTTCTCCTGGCTTCGGGTTTCTTTGTTTTTTCCTACGTTGATGCGAGAGATGTGAATTTCGGTATTTATCTTTTCAACCGATCAAATTTTTGGAAATTGATGACGATTTTCGATACTGCGGCAATGCTGGTCATCATTGGGCTGTTTACGGCGTTTGATCGGGCGGGGATGAATCCACCGGGTTTGGTAGGCATGACCTTGGGCATCACGTACATCGTCGGAACGGTGCAATGGTTTTTGATTGGTGGTGGAATTGGCGCTTTGCTGGAAAGATTCTTCGAAGGGTTGAAAACGCCGGAACCGGAAGATGATGAGTGGCTATGACGCAGCTAGCCGCTTCGCGGCTAACTCGCGGTACTACGGATCACCGGCAGTTCTACATCTCGCGACAACACAAAATTGATCTTTGTTTCGGGCGCAAGCTCCAGTTCTTGTCCCTTCGTGAGCAGGACTGCTGTCGTTCCGGTTCCGCCGCCGATGATCGATCCTATCGCCGCGCCTTTCCCACCACCGGCAATTGCGCCAACAGCCGCACCCAATGCTGCGCCACCTGCGATTTCCGTCGCGTCACGTTTATGGTTGTCGCTGGCGACAGCGACAAACGGTTCGGTCGCGATGCTGAACATCTTGCCGGCGATATACATTTCGTCGAGAACCAATTCCAGACGTGCGCGTCCTTTGACGCGCCCTGGTTCATCGACCTTCGTGAGATGACCCATTACTCGATCTCCCTTGTTGGCCACAATCTTCCCATTCACGACGACCGGTTGGCTGAGACGTGAGGTGAAGGTGTCGCCTTCTTTGTTACTTTTTGTGCTGATTGCTTCCGACAATGTCACTCGGACGGCTGTGCCGCCAGGAACGGATAGCGTCGCGCGAGTCCGGATTGTTTCAACAGACCTTTCAGCCGTGCTGGGCTGCGACCGATCGGAGCGTTCGTTCTTTTCTGCGTTTGCGCTGACGGACTGGTCCGGGGCGCTGCTGCGATTGCAGCCCACGAGAGTAATGGCGAACGCACCTATCACTAATGAACGCATTGCAGATTTCATTCGGTCCTCCTCAAATCTGATTAGACGTTGAAGACTTGATAAGACTAAAATCCATAAGTGACTGGCCCAAACCACTCAAATTTCATCGCCTAAAAAGATGGTGAGAAGATCATCCAAGGCCGCGCTAATCACGCTTCTACTGCTATTTCAGGTATCGGCTGGAACCCGCGCCAGCGCTCAATCGCAGAGTGATTTGCCCCGCGTTCTGATAATCGCGACCGGTGGGACTATTGCGGGTGAGGGAGAACCCGGCACGCTCGGAGCGTACGAGATTCGAAAACCGATAGCGGAGATCGTGGCTCAAGTGCCAGAACTCCAGAAATACACGCAGGTCGAAACTGAACAATTCTCGAATATTCCAAGCGCTCTCATCACGCCTGATCAGTGGTTGCTGCTCGCGCGCAGGATCAATAACATTTTTGAAAAACGAAATGACGTTGCCGGGATCGTTGTTACTCACGGTACCGACCGGCTTGAGGAGACGGCTTTTTTCCTCCATCTAACGGTCCGATCCGACAAGCCTGTAGTTGTTGTGGGCGCGCAGCGCGCATCCACAGCCATCAGTCCCGATGGGCCGATCAACCTTCTCGCGGCGGTTCGTGTTGCAGCCGCCCATGACTCGCGCGGGAAAGGAACATTGGTGGTGATGGACGATCGAATCATTAGCGCGCGTGATGTCGAAAAACTGTATGCGCGGCCCGGCGGTTTCTCCGCCCCGGAAATGGGAGTCATGGGTGTTGTTGCACGTCACGGCGTCGAGTATTTTTACGCGCCGACGAGAAGGCATACCACGAACTCCGAGTTCGACGTTCGCGACCTCACGGCTCTGCCTCGTGTAGATATCCAGTACTCCTATGCGGGCGCGGAAGGGGGAGGGAAGACGGAAGCCAAGGCAATTATCGTTGCCACCACGGGCCTGAGCCCTGCCGAGCGCTCTTACTACGACGGGCTTCAACGTCGAGGAGTCGTGATTGCGAGCACATTTCCGTCGGGCGACCAAGTCATATCCCCCAGTCCTCAACGTGATTCACTGCAGCTCGTCGCAGTCAAACGAATGCTGCCGACGCACGCCAGAATCCTGATGATGCTGGCGCTCACGAAGACGCAGGATTTTCGAGAGATTCAACGGATCTTTGATGAGTATTAGCATGACCATCCAGATCCTTGCCTTAGGAACCGCTACGATTCGCCGCGCGCAAGACGCAATATCTTCCTGTGAAGCTTGTAATAAAGATGCTGAGCTGCCGTTCGATTGGATTCTCGACGAAGTAACGGGGCACAACGGCACGACCACCGATTATTTCCTTACCGAACCTGCTCAATGTCCGCGCTGTGGCTGCAGCATCATCGAGAAGACTCTCGTCGAAGCCGACGGCGGAGTTTTCAGCGTGTGAGCTGCGAAGCGGTGAAAGATTCTTCCGCGGCTCCGCGCCTGCCTTTTTGTGGCCGATTTTTACCCGCCGGAGATGGCGGGAACGATGGCAATCTCCGAGCCATCTGTCACCGGAGTTGAAAGGTTTTCGAGAAACCGAACGTCCTCCCCATCGAGATATATATTGATGAACCGACGGAGAGACCCCGATTCGTCGCATACACTGGCCCGAAAACCCGGGTATCTCGATTCCAGATTGTCGAGCACTTCCTTGACGGTCGCGGCCTCGACTTCAACCGTTTCCGCGCCGGACGTGAACTTTCTTAGCGGCGTCGGAATTACGACCTTAAGCGACATGGTATGCACCCCCAAATACTTCTTCGAATGCTGCGAGCTTCGGCTCGATCACCTGCGGCGGCGCCAGATCCAGCGCGTCGAGTGTTTTTAATCCATTCCCTGTGATCGCCAGAACTGTGACGTCCGTCTTTTTGATCCGGCCCTGCTCGACGAGCTTCTGTGCAACGGCAACAGTCACACCGCCGGCGGTTTCTGTGAATACGCCTTCGGTTTCCGCAAGTAACTGGATACCGGCGACGATCTCCTCATCCGTACAGTCTTCGGCCCAACCTCCGGACTGTGGGATCAATCGCGCTGCGTAATAGCCGTCTGCAGGATTTCCGATGGCAAGCGATTTCGCGATCGTATTTGGTTTCACAGGTCGAATCTCAGTGGTTCCGCGCTTTACAGCGTCGATGATCGGGTTGCAGCCCGCCGCCTGCGCTCCATAGAATCGAGTGCGTTCCGTCTCGCTGGTCAAGCCGAGGCGTTCAAGTTCTTTGAATCCTTTATGAATTTTGCTGATCATCGCACCGCCCGCCATCGGCACCACGATCGCATCGGGCGGATGCCAACCGAGTTGTTCAGCGACTTCGTATCCGATCGTCTTTGACCCCTCGGCATAGTATGGACGGAGATTCACGTTCACAAATCCCCACGGATACCGATCGACAATTTGACTGCACAGCCGATTCACTGCGTCATAGTTGCCCTTGACAGCGATTAAGCGTGAACCGTAGACCTGAGTCGCAATGACCTTCGTTTTTTCAAGATTGTCCGGAATCAAAATGAATGAAGGCAAGCCGGCTGCGGCTGCATTTGCCGCTACGGAGTTTGCGAGATTGCCGGTCGATGCGCAACCGACCGCTTCCAGCTTGAACTCGAGCGCTTTGTTAACGGCGACCGCAGTAACGCGGTCTTTAAAGGAAAGCGTCGGCGCGTTTACAGCATCATTCTTCAAGTAAAGGTTGTCGATTCCCAATTTCCGTCCCAGGCGGTCCGCACGTAGCAAAGGCGTGCCGCCGGTACCCAGACCAATCTTCGGGTCAGAATCGATCGGTAGCAGTTCGCGGTACTTCCAGATGGATTTCGGACGTGAGGCGATTACGTCCCGTTTGAGAATTTTTGCGATCGACTCGTAATGGTAGTCGACTTCGAGCGGACCGAAGCACTCTTCACACCCTGCAAGTAGCTTGACGGGATATTCCCGACCACATTCACGACATTTCAGACCCTTGACGAAGCTCATGAAGAAATCGCCTTTCATTTACGACAGCCTCGACAAGGGGAAAATAAAAAAGCCCCGTGCCAAACAAGCACGGGGCTTTTTCTAAGCCCTTTCGGAGCTGTTTAGCAGTTTTTTACGTGGAGCAAGTTGCCTTAAATCGCCACGTACTATTTCAAGATATCAGAAAGATCTAAATCGAAGTGAAAAGGTATCTCCGACCCGGCGTATGCGTCAAGTAGAACTTTTCCAGCTGGTCAGGCGCGGCATCTCGCGTTTCGAAAAGGATGGTTCCGATGTGCTTGAAGAATCATGATGTTCCCACCGGTTGTTGCGATCGGCAAAGAACACGTCGTCGAAGATCATCGTGCAAAGGCGCAGCATTATAACTTTTCTAACGTTGCGGACGTACAGCGTTGCATAAAACCCATCCGCCTCAAGCGTCTTCCAACGCAAACGATCCTCATCGCTGAAAGCGATGACTTGTTCTCCCAAAATGTCGCGCAAAAAACGAAGCTTGAAACCTTCATGAAGAGCGTTTGTGGCAATCACCAGCGCATCATCGTTTTGAAAAAGGAGAACCTGGCTTCGCTTGGGATAAGCGTAGAGCTGAAGCAGAGAAATAACCACGGCGGCGATTGCCACTGTCGCGAGCGCCACAAGAAGCAGGCGTCCGGGATCAGACGCACTTGAAAAATTCACTCCGATACCGGCCAGCACCACTGCGGAGAGAATTATCGTGAGAAAAAAAAGAATTCGGGTTCGCCTGACCTCATTGCGCTGCAGTACGACCATGGCAGACCTCCTATCGGACCCGCCATTATACCCGGATTAGCGCGAGCCCTACGATGGTCTGATTATGCAGGCTGCTTCGGGAGTCAGCAGTTGCGCAGCCACCGTTTCGACGCAGAAAAGGTGCACAGCCGTTTCGTCATGCCAGCGATAACCTACCGTGAAGTCGCCGCCGACGGTAATGAGGAAGTCACCGCCACGCGTCGAAAACACGAGGGCGCCATCGATGACTGGTGAGTTGTACACTTTCGCGATCACAATGCCGAGTTGCTTCGCAGCAGGATAGGCTCCGCCTTCTCCGGTCTGCCGCAAATATGAATAATAATGATGCGGCGAGAAAACGGCCTCGTAAGGTCCTTTTACTCCGAGAGTATCGAGCTTTTCGATGGCTCCTAATAAGTCCGCGACAAGCCGCCCAGGTTGAGACCAGTCGGAAAGCGCCATGCGCGGAGTGTCACGCGAGGACAAAATACCGGAATTGGTTGAAGTGCCGTAGAAAGTCAGCGCGTCTTCCGCGAGGGCCATGTCTCGTGCGGCATCTTCAATTGATCTTGCTTCAAGCCTGGGCCCGACGCGCTCAAATATATCGATGTCAGTCCAGGGAATCATGAAGTCTGCACGAAGTTCGGTAAGCAGCATCACGTCAGGGACCGAGAACCGGACTTTCCCCGAATACTGTGGGGTGTGAGCAGGATTGAACGTGCCCAACTGCGTCGCTACATGATTCCAACCGCGCGGGCCGTCAAATTCGAGAATACGGCGAGCGACAACAGTCTGTTTGAACATCGATCCGGCAATTTCGTCAACTTCCTTCCAGACCTTTTCCGAAAGAGGTGCAGCGCCACGTCTCAGCCATTCCATCGTTTAGCTCCAGGATATTGAGTTTCAGGTTTATCGGCACGTTCGGTTATCGGCAAAGTAGAAAACAAATACTTCTTCAAGTGTGCATCGAACACCGGATCGTGGCGCCGAATCCACTCGAGCACCATCGATGCATGTTCCTTTTCTTCGTCGCGATTATGAGCGAGGATAGTCCTCAGCGCTTCATCGGTTGTGGCATCGACGCGCTGTTGATACCAATCAATTGCTTCAAGTTCCTCCTTCAGGCTTACGATGGCGCGATGCATATCGCGCGTTTCCGGCGTCAGATCTTGAGGCGATTCATGAAAGCCTTCGGAGGCCATAATTGTGCTCCTGTACGGTTGAATGGTTAAGGAACTAGTCTTGCAATCCGGTTACCTAGGAAAGGAGGTCTCATAATGACACGATACTTCCGGCCCGTTGTGATCATTTTGATCATAGGCTTATTTGTCGTTGCCCTTCGAAGTGGACAGGCATTACCTCTAGATAAGATAAAACTTCCCCCCGGATTCAGCATCAGCATTTATGCGACAGGCGTGCGCAACGCTCGCCAGATGGCGCTTGGTCCAAACGGTACGCTCTTTGTGGGCTCGATAAATGCGGGCAACGTATATGCGGTGGTGGACCGCGACAAGGACTATAAGGCTGACGAGGTGATCAAGATTGCCGAAGGGCTGGAAATGCCTTCCGGCATTGCTTTCCGGGATGGATCGCTCTACGTCGCGGAAATTTTCAGGGTCACGCGGTACGACAATATTGAATCGCAATTGAAGAATCCGCCAAAGCCGGTTGTGGTGAACGATAAATTTCCCCGAGACCGTCATCACGGCTGGAAGTTCATTGCTTTCGGTCCCGACGGCATGCTGTACGTTCCTGTCGGCGCGCCTTGCAACGTTTGCCGTGTCGATGAGCGCCATGGTGTGATTAATCGGATGAAGGTTGACGGTTCCGGACTGGAAGTGTTTGCGACGGGCGTTCGGAATAGCGTGGGCTTCGATTGGCATCCTGGGGCGAAGGAACTGTGGTTTACGGATAACGGACGCGACGGGATGGGTGATAACACTCCGCCCGACGAACTGAACTACGCTCCGCGAAAAGGCATGAACTTCGGCTTTCCGGATTGTCATGCCGGCACGATCCGTGATCCTGAATTCGGACAGGAACCGTGCGATAAGTTCACGCCACCAGCACTGAATTTGACGCCGCACGGTGCAGCTCTTGGAATGCGGTTCTATACCGGCTCGATGTTTCCGCCGGAATACCGCAATCAGATCTTTATCGCGGAACACGGATCCTGGAATCGCAGCACTCCGATCGGATATCGAGTGATGGTTGCGCGGCTCGAAGGCAACAAGGCCGTGAAATACGAGCCATTCGCTGAAGGCTGGTTGCAAGGTTCGCGCGCCTGGGGCCGTCCGTCAGATGTGCTCGTCATGCCTGACGGATCGCTTTTGGTAGCGGACGACCAAGCGGATGCGATTTACCGAATCACATTTCACAGATAGTAACCGCGGATGGCACGGATAGCGCAGAAAGGCCGCGGCTAGAGATTCTGTGATGCGGTTCTGTTCCGATAAATAATCCACAGCGAGAGCGAGAATATTGCCGCCGCGGCTGCGTAGTCCGCCCACGGCAATGTTTCCGGGCTAAACCAGTTGCCCGCCATCACTCCAAACGCATTGTTGCCGGCATGCAACAGCATGCCAGGAAAAATAGAACCAGTCATGATTGCAATAACGGTGAGGATCATGCCGAGCGCTGCAGTAGGCGCGATGCGGAAAAGCGTCATGTGAAACACGCCGAAGATAAGGCCGATTGCCAGGACCAAAGCTGTGGGCCGCATTTTCCGTCTTAGCGCGCTCAGCAGGACTCCTCGGAAAGCCAGTTCCTCGCAAATTGCCGGCAGTATGGCTACGTAAAGAAGAAGCTCCCATGTAGGCATGCCCTTGGGAATCATCTCTTCGGAGAAACGTTCGAGCAACTGCTGCGGCGCTGGAATAACGACGTTCACGATCCGGAAAATTCCGAGCGCCGTGAGATACCCTGAGGGAATCGCAAAGAGAATTCCCAACCACACAGCCGGTTTGACCGGCTTCAGCGAGAGGACTTCTTTAGCATCCAGCCGGTATAGTCTCAGCATCAGAAGAACGGCTCCCAGCATCACCACAATCTCGTTGAATATGAGTTGACGTCGGAGACTCGCGAGAGCAGGAAAGTTCGTTGCTACGGCGAACGTGATAACCCACATCAACGCGAACCATCTCAACGCGCGTTTCTGAAAAAGCGCAGGACCGCCCAGAAACTCCGCTGCTTCGAAGTGCGCCGGGACGATGAGATCTTCGCGTGTGAGCATGCGTGCAGAAGCGCGCATCAAGAAAGCCGCCGTGCAAAGCATCACGCCGAACGTCACGGCGATCATCGGTGCATCCGGCCGTCCCACCATAATCTCTCTCGCCGCGACGCTGACATTCGCAAGCGGGACGAATGCAATGGCCGATCGCAGCGAAAGACCCGGCATCATGGAAGCCAATGAAGGAATGAGACTGAGAAGGTAGACAGGGAAGAAGTACATCTGGGATTCTTTGTAGCTCTTCGCGTAAGCGGAAATCATCAACAGCACCGAAGCGATCGTCGCGGCGAGTGGTATGAAAAGCAGCAAAAGTGTCACGGCCATTCCGGTGGGCAGTTGAAAATCGAAATCCTTCGGCAGCGCAATCACCTTCAGCTGGATATAGAGCAGGAAATTCAAACCCTGAATGAGCGTAATAACCAGCGCGACGGATGTAATGGCTAATTGTTTGGCAGCGACGATTTCCGAGCGGCCGGCCGCCGTCGTCAGAAGCGTTTCAAGCGTTCCACGCTCTTTTTCGCCGGAGATGATGTCCATCGAAGCAACAGCTCCACCGGTAAACATCATCATCACCAGAAACAGTGTGATCAGGCGACCCACGATAGAACCGGTGACCTGACTGTGCGTCGCGATACTGGAGTCCTTGATCGAGAAGAATTGCGTCGGATCCCCAGAAAAACCATTTCCCGCGAGCAAAACCTGCGAATCTGCCTGACGCGCCAACCGCAGCAACGCCATGATCTGGTCATGTGCATTGTCCGACGCGTCGCGGTCTTCCGAATAGACGATATTGATTAACGGTACTCCCCCCAGCCGGTGCGCCGGCGCGCTGTTTCTCGTAACACCTCCTGCGCGCGGACCACTTTCTTTCTTTGGTGCAAGCTTGTCGGCATCATCGGAACTCATCGTTTCGATATAAAACTGGATTTCATTGCGCTTCAGGCTGTCGTCCGGATTCGACACGTTCGTTTCAACAAACTTGAATTGGCGCAGCTTCCCATGCATTTGGTTATCGTCTTGATTCAGACTCTCGCGGGTTTCATTGAGTAACACTCGCACACGGTCGGCAAGTGGACCGGTGATCGTGTAGCGATACGTTATTCCTGTAAGCAGACGATCTCGCCTGGTTGCTGAATACTTTTGCGCGTAAAGCATCAACGGCATGATCACCGCCGGCAAAACGACAGCCAGCACGACAGTCCGTCGAGCGCGCACGAGCATCCTGATTTCATGGAGATAGAGGAGGCGCAAGACTTTCCAATTCATGCTATTGCCTGCCCAGATTTCACGTATAACACGAAGATATCTTCAAGATAGTGTTGATGTGTGCTTTGCCGTAAGCCTGACAGCGTATCGCAGGCAAGGATGTGTCCGGCATGGATGATGGCAATGCGATCACAGAGGCGTTCGGCTTCGCTCATGATATGCGTGGAAAAAATGATCGTCTTGCCCTCGGAGCGTAAATCGCTGATCGTTTCCTGGACGTCCAACGCATTCAAAACGTCAAGCCCGACAGTCGGCTCGTCGAAAATCAAAATCGACGGATTGTGAGCAATGGTCCGTGCGATCGATACCTTCTGCTTCATTCCGGATGACAGTTTCTCGACGCGCGCATCCGCGTATTTAGCCAAACCGAATCGCTCGATGAGATAGTCCACACGTTGCTTGACGAGATCGGCCGGGTACTGATTGATCCTCGCGAAGAAATCAATTGTTTCGCGTGTCGTGAGTCGAGGATAGAGGGCTGTGGTGGCGGAATAGAAACCAAGGTTCTTGCGTACGCCTTCGGGATTTCGAACCACATCGTGCCCCATAATCGTGGCGCTACCGGACGTCGGCGCGAGTATTGTCGAAAGCATGCGAAGCGTCGTCGTCTTGCCGGCGCCATTCGCGCCAAGCAGGCCGAAAATTTCACCTTCACGGCATTCAAAGTTGACCGAGTCCACCGCTTTGATTTCCCCGCGGCCTTCATCGTAAAAAGTCTTTCGAAGATTACGTACAACTACAGGTTCGTTCATCTAAAGAACCTTTCTTTCACGAATTTCCCAAAGCTACCGTTGTAACTGCCAAGGATGAAGTCTTCGTGCTGGATAACGAACATCGCCACACGCAGGGCCAAAATGACGCAGGCCGTTTCGACTGCCAGCGTGATTCCGATCGGCCGCCAATGATAAATACCTTGGAATGCTTCTCGTATCATCATCATCACATTAGCAACCGGAATGAGGGCCAACCGCGTAGTGAATTCCAGACCAGGCGTCTGAAGAAACATCACCGGTATGATCAGGGCAATATAGAAAGGGCTGGTCATCGCCTGGCCTTCCTTATAGGTCCGCGCAAAGGAAGCGAGGATCATCATGCCGCCGGCTACAAACAGAGCAAGGAGAAGCGCGCCAATCAGGACTACAGGAGCGGACTGTAACGGAATCCGGAGCGAGAGACTGCTGCCGAAGAGCGGACCCAAAATCGTTCCCATAGAGAAAATCATCGCGAAGAGATTCAGAAACGCGGCCGTAAACGCCATTGTTGCGACGTAAAGATATTTCGCAACGAGGATGTTCGCGCGCGACGTCGCAACCGTCATCATCGTTTCCCAGGTTGAATTTTCGCGCTCACCGGCGGTGGAGTCGATCGCAGGATGCATACTGCCGACCGCCAGCATGATGATGAAGAACAGCGGCAGCATCATCGCCATCACCGCACCCACTCCACGGCCACTCGAAACCTTGCGGTCGTCGATCCAGAAGTTTTGGTATTGTGCTCGCGAGAGTCCTAGTGTCAATGCTTGCAGCTCGAGATAGTTCTCGCGATAACGCGAGATTTTCTGGGTGACTCGGAGCCTGGCCTGGCTGCTTGCATCTCGAGACTCGTCGTATGTAATCCGAGTCATGAAATTGTTTACTGTGGCCGGAGTCGATTGTGCCGGTACGAACTCTACAAGCGCATCCAGGGTTCCCGTACGCAGATCAGCGGCCGGGTCTGAAGAAGTCACGAGAACCAGCGATTCGTCCCTTTCGAAGTCTTTCTTCAATGTCTCGTGCATCGCCGGAAAGTCCTTCAGCATGATTCGCGACTTTAGCCCTTCATTTTGGCCGGAAACGAACGTTAGCCCTGTGTACGCAAGCCATATGATCAACGGATAAAGGAAGATCGGTAGCAGAATGCTGTTCGTTACGATCGTCCGGTCGCGAAGAGCGGATCGGATCTCGCGCCAGTAGAGGATTCCAATAGCTTTCAAGTTCATCAGCGATTTCTAGGAGCGGTCGGACAGAATACTCCAAAAGCTTCTGGAAGTCATTCGTCCGGAAGAACAGTCGGTTTGTGTGAACGCACCAAGAAGACTCCGATCAATACCAATGCCACGCCCCCAAGCTGTGCGATCACGGGCTTCTCTGCCAGCATGAGCCAACCAGCGAATAACGCGATGATGGGAGTAACGTTGTTGAACACTGATGTGTGAGCGATGCCGATTTTGTCTATCGCGTAAGCCCACACGAAATATGAATACGTGATCGACAGCAAAGCGGAGTAGGCCAGGCCCAGCCATGCGATCGCGGGAACAGCGCGCCAGTGTTGATTTGCGAGCCACGGGGTCGATAGCGGCACCATGATGATCGTACCCGCGACCATCGCAAGAACCGTCAGTCGTATT
>DATFXZ010000097.1:0-4148 GCA_035315305.1 Terriglobia bacterium
TCAATTGTTAGTCAATCTAATTTCGGTTAATTTCTGCTAATTTCGGATTTGAACGGCGGAGAGGCTTAGCCGCAGATTGCGCGGATGGGGAATCCGCGCAACTGGTACAAGCTATCTGCGGCATCCGCGGCTAATCTTGATTCCAGATTCTCTCTTTGCAGATTTCCACGATGCAGATGGAATCGATCGTCCGGTTTTGAGGCGGGACTGGCAGTCCCCGTTCAGTCATGAGCTTGCGTAGGAGCGCGGCAGCTTCGGGACGACTCACTGCGGACTGCACTCCAAAACGAACGAGCCCGTCCGCATAATCCAGTGCTTCCCAGGTGTGTCCTGCGTTAACGGAAACCAATGTCTCTGTATCGCGGCTGCCTTTATCGCGCGTGTCCAGCTTCGCGCCATGATCGACGAGCATTTGAATAACTTCGGTGCGGCCTTTAGCAGCGGCAACCATCAGTGAAGTGCGTCCATCTCCATTTGCAGCATTCGGATCGAGGCCGAGGTCGAGCAGGAATTTGATGGTTTCAATATTTGCTTGAGGAGAGTGTTCATAGGTCACGCCGTCGACCCAGCCCATGCCTGCCGCCGCAGTCAAGGCTGTATCGTCGTGATCGGTTTTGATCATCGGATCGGCTCCATTCGCCAGTAACAGCTTGAGAAGCTCGAGATCACTGGATTGTGCCGCCCTGATAAACGGCGTCGTACCAGCCTCCTGGAACCACTGCATGGTGAAGATCGTTCGGGTGAGCGTGTTGTCTTTAGCGCGAAGGTTCGGATTTCCGCCGTGTTGCAGCAGGAATTTGATGTATTCGAGGTGGTCCTTGTCCGGTTTTGGCACGGGGAAATCTCCACCCTCGATGTTGCGGTTATCGGTTGCAAGGTATAGAGGCGTCCAATTTCCCTTGTTGACCTTGTTCACATCGGCGCCCTGCTCAATGAGATACTCAGCGAGCCCATAATGCCGGTTGTTCGTTGCCGTCAATAGTGGAGTCCAGCCATATTCGGTCGTTTGGTTGATATCGGCCCCGGCTGCCAGGATAAGCTTTGTAGATTCCAAATCACCTTCGCGAGCGGCCAGCACGAGAGCTGTAAGCCCGCCACCACCGGTGCCGACAAGACCGGCGACGATGACATCGGTGTCATCTTGGTCATTTTGATCTTGGCTGGCAGCCTGAGCTGCCCGTTGTGGCTGGGCCGCCTGAGCATTCTGTTGGTTCCTGCCGCCTTGGCCCCCTTGCTGGCCAAAGAAATCACCAATCCTTCGTACTGCAACAGTGCCGTTCTTCTGTTCGATTTCGAGCTGTTCCTCATACGTACGTCCAGCCTTGGCAGCGGCCGCACGAATGCGATTAGCGGTTTCCACTCGCGCGCTGTTGACCCGATTCGCCATGTAATTTCTAGGCAAACCCGCGCCGCTCGATTTTGCGGACACGTCCGCCTTGCCGTCGATCAAAGCTGCAACGGCGGCAGGATGCCGCTGTTCGACGGCCCACATCAATGCGGTCGTACCGCGAAGAGGTTCCTTCGCATTCACATCCGCACCTGAAGCAATGAGCAGGGTAATTGCTTCCGGGTTGCCGTTGCGCGCCGCGAGCATCAATATCGTTTCGCCTGCAGGACCTCTTTGCTTCGCGTCTGCCCCCGCTTTGAGGAGCCGGCTTATCATTTTCGAATTCCCATAAAGAGACGCCATATGCAGAGGCGTCACACCTTCACGGTTCCTGATATCGACCTTCGCGCCGGCATTGATCAATAGATCGACCGCCTCGAGGTCATCGCGATATACAGCCCAGTGCATGGCGCTTGCGCCGTCCACCTGAAGAGCATTCACATCGGCTTTTTGCTGCAGCAAGGAGCGAAGGGCGACCTTGTCTCCCTTCATCACCGCGTCTGCAACATCGCTGCGGCCTGCGGCGAAGGTTGAGCTCGCAGTCCAAAATAAGAGCAATCCAATAAAGGTTATATTGAGGGAGCGCATCGAGATATTCCTCCCAAAGATAATAAGAGAGCGAATCTACACGTCGTATCGAGCAAGAGTAACATATCACTTCGAATCACTTCCAACCGGGAAGGCGACCAGGCGATCAGGCCGCTGATGCGAGCGCACTTAGTACAAGGATGGCGAGAACGGTTGATCGCGTCGTGGTCGCGAGGGACGTTATGGTTCCGCGACACGGAAACCGCAACCGAAATCATGCCTGTTTCCGGCCTATTTCCAGCTGCTGATGGCTTTGCCTTGGAGTGACTCCGGGCCAAATTGAAACATCTCTATTCTGATGCCGCCTGGGCCGGTTGCATTCGCCACCATTGAATCGTCTCGTCCGGCCCTCGGTTCTTCAGTTGTTACTCCGCGTTGTTTCAAGGTGTCCACGGTTGCCCGGAGATCCTGAACGTGCAGACCGAAGTGCGTGATACCCGGAGGGCGATTGGCATTGACAGGCTGCAATTCCACAAACGTGTCCCGGCTAACCTGGACGTACGACAATGTCGGTTGCCCTTTTTCATCACGAATCGTAAAGGCTTCGCGGAAACCCATCTTTTGAGTGTAGAAGGCCAAAGCCTCATCGAATCGCTCGACCGCGATCCCTACGTGATTCATATTGTTCACGCCACCGAGCCTATTGTTCTGAGCAACGGCTGACGCAACGCCAAAACCAAACAAGACTCCGATCACAAAACCGATTGAAGCACGCATGGAATTCTCCTTTTGCATCCGCGGTATCGCGGATGCCTTACTTAGATTTCTGTGAATCTGGAAGCGTGCAGTTCCCGCCTTGGCAGCGATTGTTTTCCTCGCAGACTTGTTCCAGCAAAGACCAAGTGGGATGAAGCTTCATTTGAAACGTCTGCGACCACGGTCGAGTGAAAATCTTTGGATCGTCGACGGTGATTTCATAGGAAACCGTCGTTGAGTCGATATGCTTCAACCGTTCGATCGTGTGCAGCGCGTCGCTATGCCATCCGTTGCTTGCGGAGAGGGTCCATTCCCGCAAGCCGATTGTATCGATCACTAGCGTATCGCCTTCCCATTTCGCAACCGCGTCGCCCATAAATGTTAGTTCGATATCCGGACCGTGAGGTTTACCGACGGGGATGACGCGAAAGAAGTGCATGTACTCATACAGGATGACGACCATTTCCGGGGTTTGCACGATCTGTTGAGCATATGGCGCAAGGGCCTCGCGCGGATGGCCGTCCGGCAGGCAGAGCTCGGTCGGATCATCATGACGTAGGTCGCCGGTAGGCTGCTGAAAAAACTTCGCTTCGGCGCCGGGCAGAAATGGAGCCATTCTGCTGCGATCGAAATTCGTTACGCGCGGAGTGTCGGTATCGTTCGGTCCGATAACGTGACTAAAAGCCGGCCCTGCCCAGACACCGGAGAAGTTCGGCTTGCCATCCGGCATGCGAGGAATACCAGGAACAGGAGATTGACCGGCTGCCAAACGCGCTGCCGCGACGAATAAAACGATAACTTTCTTCACGGACGTCATCTATGGTTTCTTTCCCGTGCTGGACGTCGCGTCAGCCGGATTCAAGGCCTGATCCTGTCCAATGAGCGCGTCACGACCGTCAGCGAATGTCACCACGTTTCCTGACGCGTTGTTCGAGCCGTCTTTGGCGCGATGACCGGAGATCGTAAGCACTTCACCGAGCTTGAGGCTATTCTTAGTAATGCCCCGCCGCTGCAGCATGCCCGGAGGGGACGCGGAAAAACCCCAATTTGCCACGTTGCCCCGGTCGTCTTTTACATCCAGATAAATCCAGATGTGCGGGTTCGACCACTCCACTTTCGTAAGCACTCCCGACAGCTTCACAGGCTTACTGGTGTCGAACTCAGCCGTGTACGAGTGATGCCCAAAGGCCACAACAGGAGCGAGCAGTAACGCAAGTGTAAAGAGCCTGTGCATGATGGCGCGATTATAGTCGCACGCAACGTGAGCGACAATGAACACCTACGCTATATCCAGTCTTGCCCAAGCATCGCTTGCGGATTTTTTTGCCTTGACGCGACCTGATCGAATCGAACATAAGTCCTTTTGTCTCCGGAATGACAGATTGAATACAGCCGAGGAGTACTTTGGATGAGCATTCGACGCACACTGTTTAACACCACGCTGTTAGTTTTGTTGATTGCGGCGATATCGCTTGGC
>DATFXZ010000098.1:0-9652 GCA_035315305.1 Terriglobia bacterium
GCACCATTCTTTCGCAGGAACCTACATCGAAGATCAGACCGTTAAGCTGGAAGGCACGGTAGCCGAATTCAATATCAGGAATCCCCATTCATTCATCAGCATCGAAGTCGTGGATAAGGACGGCAGTACGACTCGCTGGGGTTGCGAATGGGGCGGAGTGACGCAATTATCACAGGGCGGCATAAACCGATTCACGCTGAAGATCGGCGACAAGATCATCATTGATGCCGCTCCTGCTCGCGATTCTTCTGAGCACAAAGTCCTTGTACGGCAGGTCGTTCGTCCCGCGACCGCTACGTCGCCGGAATTCAAGTGGACCGGCCGCGTCCAGTAGTGCTTTTTGAGGAAGTGATGTCCGAAGCAACTCCAAGGCGTGATGCAACCCTATTGTGTTCTTTCGTCACCGCACTCTTGCTCGTGATGCCCATTGGTCTCTTTGCCCAAGGCGGACGCGGCGCTCCTCCAGGTGCTACCGCTGCAGGGCAAAATGCGAAAGCCGCCGCTCCCGTTGACTTAACGGGCTACTGGGTTTCGATAGTTACCGAAGATTGGATCGAACGCATGTCGCCGGATTCACCACCTTCGGGAACAGGTGGGGCTCGCGGACTGGGTGGACTACGAGGTCAGCCGGCAACTCCGCCCGATCCTTCTGAACCCTGCAGGGCTTACGCAGCCGGCGGCAGCCTGCGGGTTCCTGGAAGGCTGCACATCACCTGGGCGGATGACAACACTCTGAAGATCGAGATGGACGCCGGCACGCAAACGCGATTGCTGCACTTCGTTACCACGACGCCTACTCCTACTGAGAAAACACTGCAAGGCTATACCGTCGCCAACTGGGAACTCAGCGGCGGCGGTCGCGGCGGTGGCGGCGGCGGTGGTGGACGTGGGGGGCCGCCTCCTGGTTCGGGCGCCGCGCCGCCTCGTTGGGCTAGCCTGAACGCTGTCACGACGAACATGAAGGGCGGCTACTTACTCTCGAGCCGATCCACCTACAGTGAGAATGCTATTCTGACGGAATATTTCTCCAGGCATTCGGACTTCGGCGTCGACTACTTCACCGTGACTGCCGTGATACAAGACGGTGCAACTACCCGCGCTACGAGTTCGACGTTCAAGAAGGAAGCAGACGGCGGTAAGTTCAAGCCGTCGGGCTGTGAAGTCGTTCGCTAAAGATTCGAGGAGCTCGACGATGAAAAAGTTGATGCTGTTAATTGTGGCTCTCGCTGCGTTTTCGAGAGGCTCTTTGTATGCGCAAAACTTCACGGGCACCTGGCAAGGCACGCTGAAGGGGGGCCCGGGAGAGCTGCGGATCGTAATCAAGATATCGGTAGGAGCTGATGACAAATTCAAGGCGGAGTTGTACAGCATCGACCAACAGAGCCCGGCTATAACCGCCAGCCAAATTACCCGGGACGGCTCTGCCCTGAAAATGACGGTGGCGACGATTGGCGGAAATTATGAGGGGAAGTTGAATGCGGACGGAAACTCGATCACCGGGACATGGACTCAGGGTGTGCCTCAGCCGCTGAACCTCGTGCGCGCCACACCTGAAACCGCTTGGGCGATTCCGGATCCTCCACCGCCGCCCAAGCCGATGGCAAATGCCAATCCAACCTTTGAAGTAGCCACGATCAAGCCCAGCCGGCCTGAAGGACGTTTTTCACTCCTTGTGAACAGAAGCGGAATGATGAACACAACGAGTACGTCTCTCAGCGATCTCATCAAGTTCGCTTACGGCGTTCATCCGAAGCAGATCACCGGCGCACCACCATGGGTGGAAACAGAGAGGTACGACGTGACGGCTAAGCCGGACAGCGAAGGTATCCCAAATGGGGACCAATTGAAGCTAATGGTTCAGAAGTTGCTGACGGAGCGATTTCAGCTGGGCTTTCATCGCGATAAGAAAGAACTCGCGGTGTACGCGATTACGGTTACCAAGACCGGCGCCAAACTGAGCAAGAATGAAACCGGAGGCATACTTCCAGGCATTGGCGGCCCGCCTCGCAATTTCAACGTTCGCAATGCGACCATGGCGGAATTCGCCGGGGTGCTGCAGGCAAACATTCTCGATCGGCCTGTGGTCGATCAGACCGAATTGGGTTCGACAAGGTATGACTTCACTCTGAAATGGACACCCGACCCGTCGCAGGGACAGATCGGCGGCCCTGGCCCCGGTCCGAACGCCCCGCCAGCGGCGCCCGATCCGGACGCTCCGCCGGATTTGTTCACGGCGTTCCAGCAGCAACTGGGGTTAAAGCTGGAATCAACGAAAGCGCCTGTGGACGTGCTTGTCATCGACAAGGTCGAAAAGCCTTCGGAAAATTGAACGCTTTTTCAATTCGAGATGGCGTGTGAGCGACCCCCTCGCAAGGGGGAGAGCCGCCGAAGGCGGCTGGGGGGTCGCTCACACACCATCTTTCAGCCGCGCAAGAATGGGATCAGTTCCGCCAGTACCTCGTTAGGGCTATCCTCCTGCAGGTTATGTCCTCCTGGAAGAACTTTGCCACGGACGTTAGTCGCGTATTCTCGCCAAACGTCGACCACGTCATACAAGCGTCCCATCGGCGCACGCTCAGCCCAGAGCGTCAAGAACGGACACTGGATCTTGTTCTTCTTTTCTTGATCGACTCTGTCATGATCGAGATCGATGGATGCCCCCGCGCGATAGTCTTCGCACATCCCGTGAATATTCGCCGGATCGGACTGCGCACGCGAGTACTCCTTCTGAACATCAGTCGTCGCCCGAGCGGCTGCGGCGTCGTTTGCCGCCTTCAGTTCATTCTCAGGGCCCGGCGCCGCGCGAAGATAATTGAACCAATGGAAGTACGCCTGAACGAACCCGATCGTGACGTGGGTATACAGGTAGTAAGTAGGAACGATGTCCAGAACCGCAACCCTCGTTACTTTATCCGGATGATCCAGCGCCAAGCGGTTTGCGACTCGGCCACCGCGATCGTGGCCGACAACCGGGAACGAGTTGTAGCCGAAATGCTTCATCACCTCGACCTGGTCCAACGCCATCGCTCGTTTCGAGTAGTTCGCATGATTCTCTCCGTCCGGAGGTTTGCTGCTGTCGCCGTAACCACGGAGATCGGGCGCCACGATCGTGTAACGTTTGGCGAGTTCCGGAGCAACCAGCCGCCATGCGACGTGCGTAAATGGAGCGCCGTGCAGCAACAGTAGTGGTGGTCCTTCTCCGCCGGTCACGAGATTAATCGTTGCACCTGACGTCTGGACCTTCATGGCCTTGAAACCAGGCGGAAAGAATCTTGTCGTGTCGGTTTGTTGCTGCGGCTTAGCGGCTCGTAGCGCAACCAGGGCCGCACTCGATTGTTGGAAAAAAGTACGTCGGTTCATGAGGCCTTTCTACACTAGATAGGGATGTCACCACAGAGCCACAGAGACACAGAGGTCTGGCAGCTCGATATGCTGCCAGACCTCTGTGTCTCTGTGGCTCTGTGGTGACATCCCACTTAGATTGTTTAAGTCTTGATCAACGAATTGCCCGGAATGCAACTGAGGATATCGCGATCAGTTAATACCATTTCGAGGTTTCGGCGCGATAACCTTGCGTGTTCTCGGGCCACACTCTCGGCTCGTGTCCCTTGACCGTTTTCGATTGCGTCAACAATCGCGCGATGCTGCTCTTCGCCGACGATATGCATCTCGGCCGCGCCGGGAAGCTTCGAACGAGCAAAGACCAGCGCGCTCGGGGATGCAAAGGGAAGCGAGATCACTCGATCCAGTGTCCACAACAGCATCTCACTTTTGGCCAGACGAACTATTTCGGAATGGAATCTTTCGTTCAGATCCAGATAGCTGGAAAAGGAATCTTCATTCAAGGCAGGTTTTCTCATGGAATTCATCTCATCGCGATAACGCCGCAAGGTATCGAGTTCACGGTCATCTTCCAACCTCTCGGCGGCAAGCCTGGCGGCATTGCCTTCCAGGACGCCTCGGACTTCGATTGCGTCCCAAACTGCATCGATGGTGAATTCCCGGACAACAAACCCGCCGGAACGTGAGGCTTCGAGTAACCCTTCGTGCGCCAGGCGCTCCAGTGCGAGCCGAATCGGGGTTCTCGAGACACCCAGCCGTGCGCTCAGCGGTAATTCTGAGAGGCGTTCACCCCGTTGAAATTCGCCCTTGAACAGCATTTCCCGCAGCCGCAGCAGTGTGCGGGCGTTGTGCGAAACATCTTCTGTTAAGAGCGCTTTTTCGGCGTCGTTCTCGGGGGCGCTCATTCGATAGCTTCTCTCATCGGTTGAGTCAATTGCATGCAGCACCCTATCATGCCGCTCTCATTGCGTGCAACGTCTTCACTCTGAGGAGAAGTTTGTTGACTTAAGCTCAACAAAACAATATCGTCGGTGACGGTCTTGCATTCAGTAGTGGAACGATTGCATTCACTCGCCATCCAGCGAGCTTCGAGGAGTAGTGTGATGATAGTTCCTTCACTGTTCGTTGCATCCCTCATGGTGTTCGCGGGCACCGACGCGCGGCTGGCAGACGCGGCGATGAAGCGGGATACCGCGACAGTACGCTCTCTGTTGCAGCAAAAAGTGGATGTCAATGCGCCGGGAAAAGACGGGACGCCGGCTTTGCACTGGGTCGTTCGAGTGGATGATGTCGAGACGGCACAGTTATTGGTACGCGCCGGTGCCGATGTCAAATTTGCCGATCGCTATGGCGTGACACCGCTCTACATCGCCTGCACGAACGGCAACGCGGCAATGATCAAACTCTTGCTCGATGCAGGCGCTGATCCAAACAGTGTGGATCCGACCGGTGAGACGGCGTTGATGACGGCAGCGAGGATCGGCAATCTCGACTCCGTCAAGATGCTTCTTGGCGGTGGTGCTACCGTGGATACAGCCGATCCGACCTACAAACAGACAGCCCTTATGATTGCCGTCCGTGAAGATCACGCGGATGTCGCGCGGCTTCTCGTCGAGCGCGGCGCGAACGTGAATGCACAAACCAGAACGGGGCAGACGCCCGGATGGATACTTCCAAATTCGGTTCCCGGCTTCGGTTTCGGAAAGGGAATCATCCGCGGTGGATTGCCGGCGGATCGGGGCTCACGGTATTTCACCCCTGGCGGATTGACCCCCCTTCTGTATGCAGCGCGTGATGGAAGGCTCGAGCCCGCAAAGATCCTCGTTGGAGCCGGCGCCAATCTGGAACAGAAGGATCCAAATGACATAACGCCGTTGCTGATGGCGATCAGCAACAATCATGTCGACGTTGCGCGTTTCCTCATCGAGAAGGGTGCGCAGATTAACATGAGCGACTGGTACGGACGAACTCCTCTTTGGACTGCCGTGGAAGTCCGGAATATGGATTTCGACAATGGATCGTTTGAGAACGGGGTGGATCGTGCGCCGCTTCTCGAACTGATTCAGGCGTTGCTGGACAAGGGCGCAAATTCTAATGCCCGCACCAAGGAAAGCATTCCCATTCGTCGATTCATGCTTCGCACCACCGGTACTTTGGAATGGGTCGACTTTACAGGGCAGACGCCCTTTTTAAGGGCGGCATATGCCGGTGACATCACCGTGATGCGCTTGCTCCTGAAGTATGGCGCCGATCCAAAGATTGCTGCGTATGCTGGAACGACGCCTCTGATGGCGGCCGCGGGAGTGAACTGGGTCTTCGATCAAACTTACGATGAAGGACAGAAGAATCTGTTGGAAGCAGTGAAGCTCTGTTATGAGCTTGGATTGAGCGTCAACGACGTGAATTCGATGGGCATTACGGCCGTTATGGGCGCTGCCAACCGCGGCTCAGACGAGATCCTCGAATACCTGGTGTCCAAAGGCGCCAAGCTGGACGTGAAAGACAACGAAGGCCGCACGCCATTAAATTGGGCCGAAGGTGTGTTCCTGGCAACGCATCCTGCGAAAGCAAAACCGAGTTCGATTGCGCTGATCAAGAAATTGATGGAAAAAGAATGACGATGAGGAAGGCGCAACCAAGAATAGCCGCACCTGGCACGGATAACGCGAATTCGCGCAGGCATTCAGGGTCATCAGTGAAATCCGCGGCTAGAGCCAAGAACCTCCTTTATGCAATCTGTGCCTCTTTGTGGCTAATCAGCGCTGGTGGTGCACAGGTACCGTCCAGGCCGCAGCCGGCGGCAACATCCGCCGCTCCGCTCGATCCCGCTCTGCTCAACCAATATTGCGTTACCTGTCACAATCAACGCGCGAAGACCGCAGGGCTGATGCTCGACACTCTCGATTACCAACACATCGAGAACGATGCCGCCACGTGGGAAAAAGTCATTCGCAAGATCAAGACAGGCATGATGCCGCCGGCCGGCGCGCGGCGTCCTGAACACTCTGCGCTGGATGCGTTCGCAGGCGATATCGAAAAAAGACTGGATCTCGCGGCATCGCGAAACCCGAATCCTGGAACTGCGGCACTCCACCGTCTAAACCGGACGGAGTATGCGAATGTGATCCGGGACCTGCTCGCGCTCGAGGTCGACGTTGCGGCGCTGTTGCCTCCGGACGATGCAACCGAGGGTTTTGACAATATCGCTGATGCACTCGGAACATCTCCTGCATTCATTCAAGGCTACGTTTCCGCCGCTATGAAGATCAGCCGTCGCGCAGTCGGCGATCGTACTTTGATCCCGAGTCAAGTGACGTACAACGCGGCCGGCGGATTTTCTCAGGAGCGTCACATTGAAGGTTTGCCGCTGGGAACTCGCGGCGGCATGTTGATCCAGCACACGTTCCCCGTGGATGCCGAATACGAGTTCAGTGTTGGCGGTGGCTTCGGAGGCGGAGCCATCGATGTCACCATCGATGGCCAGAAGGTCGATGTGCGGAATACACGCAGCTTCAGACTTCCGATGCAGGCAGGCCCGCACATGATCGGCGCAGCCGTCGTGGACCGCACGCGAGGCGCGGGTGTCGACGAGCAATACTCGGACTTTCGCGTTAACTCGGCATTCAATGTTGGCGGCGGCGTCAACAGCATCATCATTAATGGCCCGTTCAATATGAGTGGCGCCGGCGATACGCCAAGCCGGCGCAGGATTTTCGTCTGTCAACCCGCTTCAGCAAACGAAGAAATTTCTTGCGCGCGTCAGATCGTCTCGACCTTGGCTCGTCGAGCCTTCCGCCGACCGGTCCTCGATTCAGAGATGACAACTCTGATGAATTTCTATCAGCAAGGCCGAAAGGATGCTGACTTCGAGACCGGTATCCAGCAAGCGCTCGCCCGAATACTAGTCGCGCCCGCGTTCTTGTATCGGATTGAAGAGGAACGTGCGGCATTGCCGGATGGAGGCATCTATCGTCTTAACGATCTGGAACTCGCCTCGCGTTTGTCTTTCTTCATTTGGAGCAGTATGCCGGATGACGAGCTCCTGGATCTCGCTTCAAAGGGGCGGCTTGGCGATCCAAAGATACTCGAGCAGCAGATGCGACGCATGTTGTCGGATCCGAAGTCGCAAGCTCTCGTGAGTAATTTTGCCGGCCAGTGGCTGGGCCTGCGGGAGCTTGCCAAAGTAGAAACGTCGGCCAAGAACTTCGACGACAATCTCCGCCAGTCATTCAGGCATGAAACCGAGATGCTTTTTGAAAGTATTGTCCGCGAGGATCGCAGCATCGTGAATCTGCTTGATGCCGACTACACGTTTGTAGATGAGCGGCTCGCGCAACACTATGGCATCCCGAACATTCGCGGCAGTTATTTCCGTCGTATCTCCTTGCCCGCAGCGAGCCCGCGGCGCGGCATTTTGGGACAGGGGAGTTTCTTAACGATCAGCTCCGTGGGAACGCGCACATCGCCGGTGACACGCGGCCGCTGGATTTTGGAAAACGTGCTTGGCACGCCTGCTCCTGTTCCTCCTCCCGGTGTTGATACGAACCTTGAAAAGGATGCGGAGCAGGTGAAGGTGACGTCGCTGCGACAGCGGCTCGAGCTGCATCGAAAAGTCGAGCCCTGCGCAAGCTGTCACAAAATCATGGACCCGATCGGTTTTGCGCTCGAAAATTTCGATATGGTCGGAACCTGGCGGGAACTGGACGGCAAAACGCCCATCGATGCGTCAGGTCAACTCGTTGATGGTACAAAGCTGACGGGTGTCGCCGATCTCCGCAACTCGCTCTTATCGAGACGCGAGATGTTCGTCTCAACGGCCACACAGAAGCTTTTGACATATGCGACCGGCCGGACGTTGGAATACTATGACATGCCAGGTGTTCGGGCGATCGTTAAACAGGCAGCCGCGAATGACTACCGGTTCTCTTCGCTCGTGCTTGGGATTATTCAGAGCGATGCGTTTCAGAAGAAGATGAAGGTGAAGAAAAATTCCGAATAGGAGCTACACAATGGCATTCATCACCAAGAAGCACCTTTCACGACGCACTTTCCTTCAAGGCGCCGGTGTAACGATTGCTTTGCCCTTTCTGGAATCCATGGTTCCTGCCGCCACGCCGATGCGGCAATCGGCCGCGGCAGCCAAGACGCGATTCGGCGCCATTTACTTCCCGCACGGCGCCACCATGTACAAGTGGACTCCTGAAGGCGAAGGAACGAACTTTGAATTTTCGGAAATTCTTCAGCCGCTGAAGCCGTTCCGCGATCGCATCAACATCATCAGCGATATGAGTCACCCGCAAGCCTATGGCGGCGGTTCGGCCACTTCGAACCACACGCGTTCTGCTGCGGCATTTTTGAGCGGCGCGAACGCCAGGATCGGCCCGCAGGCGTATCTTGGCATCACAGTAGACCAACTTGCTGCACAGAAGATCGGTCAGGATACCGCAATGCCGTCGCTCGAATTGGGAATCGAAGATCCCAGCTTGAGTTGTGGGGACGGGTTGAGCTGCGCATATCGGGACACGATTTCATGGCAAGGCCCGACGTCTCCGTTGCCCATGCAGAACAACCCTCAAGTCGTCTTCGAGCGATTGTTCGGCGACGGAAGTACCGATGCATTGCGTCGCGCGCGTCGCGAACAGTCTTTGAGTCTTCTCGATTCGGTTATGGGGGAAGTGAATGGTCTGAACAAGAAAATCCCGGCGAGCGATCGCAGCCGCGTCGAGCAATATTTAAATGATGTGAGAGAAATCGAGAGGCGTATCGAGAAAGTCGGGCAGCAACTCTCGCCCGATCTCAAAGTGCCGCCTGCGCCGACAGCGATTCCACGGGACTTTGAAGAGCACATTAAACTGATGTTCGATCTCTGGGTTCTTGCCTGGCAAGCCGACATTACGAGGATCACCACATTGTTGATGGCGAAGGAACTCAGCAATGCCACTTATCCGAAGAGCGGTATCAGGGACGCCTTTCATATCCTTTCGCACCACTCCAACCTTCGCGAGAACATGGATAAATTCGCTGTACTGAATCATTATCATGTCGGCGTATTCACGTACCTGCTCGAAAAGCTAAAGAACACGCCGGATGGCGACGGTAATCTTCTCGACCATTCCTTGGTGCTCTATGGCAGTGCGATGAGTGACGGCAATCAGCACAATCACGCCCCACTTCCCATCGTTCTGGCCGGCGGTGCGTCGGGCCATCTCAAAGGCGGACGGCACCTCCGGAATCCGAAGGACACCACGATGTCGAATTTGTTGCTTGCCATGCTGGGCAAGCTGAACATCGAGGTGGATCATTTCGGTGA
>DATFXZ010000099.1:0-7835 GCA_035315305.1 Terriglobia bacterium
GCAACGGCTACGAGTGAAGTCCTTGCCTCCAATGGTGTCCGCACTCTCATTGCCAACCATCTAGGCGTCGACGTCAAACGTGTGACGGATGAAGCGCACTTCACTGATGATCTGGGGGCTGACTGGCTCGACCGCCTGGAACTAATGATCGTGATCGAAGATCGGTTCGCAATCTATCGGTTTTTGGCGGAACACAATGCACAAGACAAAGTAAAAGTCATATCAGGTACTTCGATCGGTGCTTGGAACGCACTATTCTGGCTCTCGGACCTCATCGAGTCGGACCGAGGGTGGGATGAGCGAAGCGTGCACGAAAATTGGTGGCGATCAATCAACCTTCGGTCGCTTGTTGCGCCTTCTTGGTACGTGCCCTTCTGCCGAAATGCTTTTTTTGAGACGACGCCATGGCAACAGACATTTGACGATATTTTTGGTCAGGATGACGTGAAGCAGCAAATTCTCAAATCGGGCATAGACTTCTATCTGACCCGCTCTGACGTGAGATCCGGAAAATTGCAATGCACGACTAAATTGTGAGCCCGCTCGCACTACTCCCAAGGTGCGATACAACTGCGTGGATCGTTCAAAAGGTGCTGACGAATTCCTTAAAGGAATCAAATTTGGCGTGTTTGCATCAATGGATCTACCGCCGCTGTTTCCCTATGTGAAAATGGGTGATGATTTTTTTGAGGATGGAGGAGTCATCGACAATCTTCCAATTTTGTTCGCTGCGATGGAGTGGTGCGATCTGATCTTTGTGCTGCCGCTCAACTCCGATTTTAACGCCATGCCAGATCGGCGATCCGTCCTAAAACGGCTGCTCCGAGTGATGGATGTTCGGCAGGGGGTACTTGAACGCGGCAGCCTAAAAGATTTGTGCCTTTATAACGAGCTGGCTGCGCTCCGAAACCATGTGCGTACGCTGGAAGCGAAACTAAAGGATGCCAAAATTGAATTGCCGAAAAGTGATATTTCGGAGACCCTTGAGCGTGCGCTCAACCGAACGCATGAGCCCGTCAAGCTTTTTGGTATCTGCCCGTTAAAAACTTTCGCGGAAAGTACGATCAATACGCAAGAGCTGTGGAAATCGGAAAATGCCGGATTTGCGTTCAATGTGATGCATCGAGCAACGGCACGAGTGCTAAAACACAACTTCGACCCTAATCAAGAGAGAATTAAAATTGCGCTAGTGGACCACGCCGGAAGCATCACTTGGGACGAGGATTTCTAAGCGAAAGGAGGAGGGCGTTGATGCCAATCCGAACATGCGCGCCGCTGACATGAGATAGACCCGCCGCCAATTGTCGAAGTCATTGCGTCCTGGACCTAGCGTTGGCACGCCACCGGAGCCGTTGACGGGGCACTTGATTAGCGCGAAACGCCGACGCTCCTCTGGAAGGCTCTCAAAATCTGCCTCGACGAATATCTTGATGGTCGCCTCACTCGCGTAGACCTCCAGACGAACGGACGAATCACCAAAATCCACCTCGTGTCGGCGACCGTTCTTTCCCCGGATGGTGGCGTAGGTCATGTGCGTTTTTGCTCGCCTATCGCAGCGAATAGATGGATGCTACTCAAGCTAAACCGCTCGCGCAGGACGCGTGACGGTCATAACCAGTCGATCAACAAATTGACTCGCCGCCTGTACCTTCAAGCATTGGTCAAGACCTGTGGTGCTCCGCTGATCTCGACATCGAGTCCTGACTCGTCCTTCGAGACATGTCTCTATGACGGATGCGCCGTGATGAACTCTGCAAGGTTGGACTCGCTTGCCTGAAGTGCCGCATCGGTCAGCTTTCCGCGAAATAACTCGTATCGCAATCAGAGTGGATGCGTATTGATCACATCGCTTCTGTAATAATCCGCGATCTCGCGGAGTGGCCATCGCGATTCGACAATCGGCCACGGCATGATTCAAGCCTGCATTCCCCGGATGACGCTCTGATTTCTCCAAGGGTCGTCAGATATAGCGCACAGCGACTTATCCTGGATGGCGGGAGGCGGCGATGGCGAACCCAACGGGTGATCGCCGCCTGACGCTCCAGCTTCATGCGCTGGCCTACAATCTCGGTAACTTCCTGCGCACGCTGGCGACGCCCGAACCGATTACTGACTGGTCGCTGACGAGCCTGAAGGACAAACTGATCAAGACCGGTGCGAAAGCGGTCAGCCATGGCCGCTATGTTTCCTTTCAGATGGCCGAGGTCGCCATCCTAAGGCAGATGTTCCAGGAGATATTGCGGCTCATCGCAGAACTGCGGGCCAATGCCGCCGTTAACGCCTGCGTAAGACGTTCGATATTCAGCGCTCAAGAGCAACCGACGTGAAGACTGTGCCCAGATGCCAGGGAAAATGGTCAGATCAAACCCTCGAACACCATTCGCAGGCAGGGGATGCAGGCCGCTGGTCCGAATAATCTCGGCTCGGCACTTACGGGCTGCCCAGAGAGTCGCTATCATCCAGCTCAAGTTCGGAGTTCATCGGGGAAATCCCGGCTTAAATGCCCAACGGTCAGTAATATCAAAGCGTCCACAAACGTTGCGGCATTTCGCTACAGGAGAATGAGGCCGAGTCCATCCAGCGAACGGGACCCGCAATAGGCTGCTTTTTTAAGCCGCTATCTGGAACATTGGATCTTGGGAAAAACAAACTACGTGGCTGAGTTCACAAAGTGAGCGCACGCAGAGCACTCCTGATAGGAGCTGAAGATTACGGTGAGGGATTCCGTCGTTTGCCGGCCGTACAAGAAGATGTCCGACTCTTGTGTTCCGCGCTGGAGGGGTGCGGATATGACGTAGAGCTGTGCCCCGAAGAAACAATCGCCAACGCCGGCAGGCTTGACGAAGCCGTGCGCAAATTTTGTTCCGACGGTGGTTCGGAAGATACGCGCATTGTCTACTTCACCGGTCACGGCCTGCTAGTCGATAGCGTGGACTGGATTGTGCCGGCTCGGACGTCGAGGAAAGCCGCGACGGTCAGTCCGACTCAACGCATTTCCACCGATCTCAGCAGGACCGTTGCCGAATCGAACACCGGACTCGTCCTGTTCATTATCGATGCATGCCGCGATGAGGAAGACAATCCGGTGACAAAAGGAGCAGCCGGATGGGGAGATCCCAAGGAGATCGCGAGACCCGGCGAGCACCGTTTCATCCGCTTTTTTGGCTGTGCCTCCAACCAGGTCTGCCAAGTTCTAGCTTCCGCCGGCGACGAGCCAACTTATAGCGTCTTCACGAAGGCAGTCGCAGACAGTATCTCGCAAGGAAACTGTATTTCCCTGAACGACCTATTAGCGCAAGTTCAAACGGGATGCACCGAGCTGCTGGCTAGAAATGCCTATCTTAAGGCGCAAACGCCTCACCTTAGCTATGGTGAGCTCTCGGTTGAAAAGCAAGCAATTTTAACAAGGCCCATATTCGGGCCTATAGGCCGCGCGGCGCTATCGTCGGTTTGGCAGTCATTCGATCCCAACAAGTTGCACTGCCTCGTTGTAATTTCGGAGTACGAGCATGAAATCGAATCCGACTGGGGGTTGAAGGAACTCGTACAGGATGCACTTGGCGGAAAAACTGGTCAACGTATCTGGGATTCGTTTTCAGCCGCGTGCAATCATCTCAAGTACGTGTCAGGTGGAGAACGAGCGTTGCCGAAAGTATTCGGACATTCTGCGGTGAGGTTCGGTTCTCTTTCCGTCCTCGATGCCTTTGCCAGCCCTGAGGCACTGGACAAGGCAGTTCGCGTAGTGGTCGAAGCGGATATGGTTGTCTTCGACGTCACCCGTTTCGAGCCAGGCGTCATGCTGCTCGTTGGAATCAGGTCCGCTTGCCGCCGATCGCTCAGCATTTGTAGCCATGGCGCGGGATGGAAAGAGGGGCAACCGATTGAGGTTCCGTTTAATCTCCAGGACCTCAATTTAAATTCGCATACGCCCCGCGAGTCGCAGGTCGGCTCGGATCCGGTCGTGGAGCGATTCGTTCGGCGAGTCGAGACTGGCTTCAAACAGTTGGCGAGGCATCCGCGCTATCTAGACCTTCCCGCGTATGACGCTTTGAGGGAGCTGGGCCCAGAGTATGACGCGTGGACCACCATTGATGTCAAGGAGCGTATTCTCGTCCTTTGTTGGTACGCTCCAGAGTTCTTTCCAAGATGGCAATTCGTGGGGTCGCAGCTGAAGAACGTACTTTGGGAAAAAAAGAACTACACACCGGAGATCGAAAGAATCATTGATTACGGGACCCCTCAGCTGATCTGGCAAGGTCTATACGAACAAATTCGCCGAACCGCGGCATGCGTAGTGGACTGGTCGGGGTACAGTCCTTCGGTGTTTCTAGAGCTTGGCGCAAGGCTTGCTATCAGCGAGTGGGGAGCGGTACAGATGGCCGATGAGCAATATCTGCCCAATGGAGGGAAAGCGCCGAAGCTAAGACAGATCGAAAAAATGCGGCGGCTTTTTGATCCGATCGCCTACCAATATCGAGGCGCCGCCTCTTCCATAACCTTCGAGCGGATAGCCGAGGCATTGCTGCAGCGAAATCCTTCCTTAGACGGAGAGGCCGATTACAATCGAATTCACCGTCTATTGGTTCCGCTGATGGGTGGAATACAAGCGGCACACCGACCCGTTGCCGAAGCTCTCAAAACGATTGCGGATGCCCTTCATCATAGCCAGCAGGGGCGCAAGGCTATGCCCCAGATCCCGTTTCATGGCAGTCGCGTCGTGAAACAGGAAAGCGAGAGGGCTGCACTGGAGCTGCGCATAGCAGCATGGCTCTATTTGGAACACCGCATTCGACTTCCAAAGGTAAAGGAGGACGCGGCTATGCGAGAATTGTTCCGTGAACTTGGTCGCGCAGCGGCCGACGCACTGTATGATCTGGGTGACATCGAATCAATCGATTTTGCAGACTACATCAATGAACAGGTTAAGCGGCTAGGGTAAACGGCAATGTTAGATGTAGAAAGAGTAAGAGTAAGAGAGCTGCTAGAGCAGGCCAAGACCTATCGAAAGAGGGGCGATGCATTACGCAGGGTCGGACGAGAGAATGAGGCCCTCGAAGCATATCGTGGCGGTCTGGTGGCTCTGACCGACGCGCTCAAGATCCTCGGGCCGACCAAAGAGCAGATAGCCGCAAGGAGTCCTCCAGCCACCTCACTGCCTGCTGAACTTAAGGGGGGTCTTGACGAGCTCGTCGAGGTATTCGGTGCGCGAGGCGGGATGTTACAACGGCTCAACCTATTGAAGGAGGCGTCAGAGAGTTATTCGGAAGGTGCTGTCCTTGAGCAGCGCTTCGGTTTGCCTAGCACCTACAATCAACTCAATGCAGTGAAATACTCCTTGCTCTCCGGAGCGGGGCGACTGCGTGACTTCGAGCCGCAACTCCACGAATTAGCTGTTCATCTCGATACCAATTTGCGTGCGGATAAGAGCTTTAGCGATAGCGGCTGGGCATGGGCTGATCTCGGCGACTGTCTAGCACTGCTTGGCAAACCGGATGAAGCGCGCGAGGCCTACTTGTCTTTTATTTCGAAGGCCGAAATCAAATCCCCCGAACGGACACTTGATGTACTGAAAGAGATCGCATTGCGCCTGGAAGAGTTGGCCGACCCAGATGCACCGCGTTTGCGAGCTGCGATTAATATTCTAGAGAGCGGGATTTCTACCCAGTAAGTAGGAGCATTGCGATGATCGAGGCGGAGCAGCTATCGCAGTCGATCGCGACTAACTGGGATCAGATCACACTTCATCTCGGTAACGATCGCGAAACTTTCGAGCGTCAGCTCACACCGCTCTTGCGACGACTCGAGGGCACGCGCGGGTTAGACCAAGCCGCCGTGATCCGTTCAATACTCGAACTTTTCCAGAAGTTTGATGCCGCCCACAAGCAGCTGATCGAGGCAATCAACTGGTTCTCTAAAGGGGCCGGCATACCCGCCGGGTCTATGAAAATGGACCGGTACACAAGCGTACCGGTCTGTTACGGCACGGATCGCTCAGTCGAGAACAGCCATGGTGGTGGGCGAATCTCCTACGGCTGCGAACGCGGCGAACTATCCGTTGGAGTTGCCGAAGTGAGCATCCCTGATGATCACCGAATGGGGGAGATCGAAAAGCCGCGATTGTGGAAGCTACAATTCCGGGAGGATCCGCAGAAGCACGTTGTCCTGTTAGGAGTCGAACCGCTGTCGATCGATGCGTTCGCAGCGCGCGTGCAAGGCGCCCTGAATCGGAGTTCCAAGAAGGAAGTTCTCCTCTTTGTTCACGGATACAACGTCGGATTCGCTGACGCGGTGTGCCGCGCCGCGCAAATCGCCTATGACCTGCATTTCGAGGGTCTTCCGGCGCTGTACAGCTGGCCTTCCGAGGGATCAGTGCCAAAATACGTCGTCGACGAGACCAATGTCGCCTGGTCGCGCCCGCGCTTCGCAATATTTCTTGGCCTTCTAAGAGAGAAGATGGGTGCTGAGGGTATCCACATCATTGCTCACAGCATGGGAAACCGTCTGATTGCTGAATCCGTTGCTTGCCTGGCCATACCCATCAACACACATGGTGCACCAATCCGCCAAATTGTGTTAGCGGCTCCCGACATTGACGCCTCGACGTTCAGGGATTTGGCTACAGCGTTCCACGGGAAGGCCGAGCGTTTCACGCTGTACGCCTCATCGGAGGACAAGGCCATCAAGGCGTCTAGACTCATTCACAAGTATCCACGGGCGGGCGATTCCGGCTTAGGCCTAGTAGTCGTTGGTTCTGTGGATACCGTCGATGCTGCGGCGCTCGACACAAGCTTCGTGGGCCACTCGTACTATGGAGACAACCGGTCTGTGCTAACGGATATCTTCGAACTGATCCGTCGAGGATCCCCGCCGCAAGAAAGGTTCGGACTCGTGCCGAAGGAAAGGTATGGCGCACGATACTGGCTGTTTAGTCCCTAGGGATGCCTGAATGGAGACGACGCAGCGGAGTTCCATGTCGGTAAAAATGGCTTTTGCCCGATTCAGTCAGGGCACCTCGAGTGCTCGGGAATGCCTTGAAGACCGATTTGCACCAAGCCGAATTCGTAAGCGTCCTCGATGGTCCGACGCAACTAAAGCTTGGTAAAAGCCTACCGCAAATGCGATAGCAGCGGCGTCATCAATTGCCGATTTCATACCCACCACGTAATCGATATGTTGGGCAATGGCTTTAGCCTGGGGCTCGGAAAAACACGAGTTCAGGACAACACAGTTTCTATATGTCCGACCCGCTCTCTCCTCCCTTACCATATAATATGTGGTTCGGGGTCGTACATAATGCGGACTATGCGGACTAGATTGTAAGGAGGTATAATCGATGTTCTCAAACCTTTTCGACGCTGACAACAAGAAAAGCGAGCCTCTGGACTTAGGCCCAGAGGCTATCTCGCTCGATTTGTTGAGGGCTGTTTATCGAGACCCAACTCTAGCCTTGACAACTCGTATGCGAGCGGCAATCGCAGCACTTCCGCATGAAGTGCCTCGCTTGGCTGTCACCGCACAGGTCACCGATATGGGAGTAGCTGAATTGTTGGATCGCCGATTGAAGCGGTTAGAGGAAATGAAGCTGATCGAGGCTAATGGCGCAAAGGTTACCGACGCTCAGCCCCAACCAGTTGAGACCAAGCCACCGCTAGCTCGCACACCTGATCGCAGGTTCCGCCGTTTCTAACGAATGAGTTTATGAGACGCCACTGGCATTCACTCGCTTCAGGTCCTATCGCAAGACGTCCCAGAGCACGAGCGCTGCGAGGATGATTAGCAGAACCGCAAGCGTAATTCCAAACACGAATGCCCAAGTGCTGAACTCGAGCACGGTT